>NZ_JAQIFT010000036.1:0-48701 GCF_027857615.1 Holtiella tumoricola | reverse complement strand
TTCTCCAAGCCTTTTTATTGTATAATTATACACTTTCTTTTGAAGAAAATAAGCCAGCATCCTTTACGATATCTTGCTCTTTAAATAAGTTGGATACAGCTATTTCATATTCACCAAAGCGTTGTGCCTTTCTAATCTTCTTCGCATACTTTTCACAATCAGAAAACATGTGAATCATATAGAACCATACTTCCTTCATCTTGAAAAGTACATTGCGATCACCAGAAAGCACACTTTGATAGTCCATATAAAGCTTGTCATGGAATGCTCTTAAGACCTCTTTATCCAAAGCGCGTTGTTCTGTAATATGACCTATAAGCCCTGGATTTGCAATAAGCCCTCTACCTAACATCATCATCTCTACATCCTTAAAAGCATGATTAAACTGCTCATAATCTTTAGTAGTAAAGATATCTCCATTGTAACAGATCTCATGTCTACTTTGCTCTAATCCTTTCTTAAAAGCATCCATATTAGGTGTATTTTTATAATAATCCTTCTGTACTCTAGGATGAATAATAAGTTCTTCCATGGGATATTTATTAAACAATTCCATAAGCCTATCAAACTCTTCTGGAATATCCTTGCCTATTCTTGTTTTTATAGAAATTTTAGTCACAGCTTCTTCAAAAATCTGATCTAGAAATACTTCTAATACCTCTGGATTAGCAAGGAATCCTGAACCTTTTCCTTTTGCTACAACTGTTCCCGAAGGACAGCCTAAATTGAGATTAATCTCATCATAGCCATAAGCTTTAAGTTGCTTAGCTGTTCTAATGAAATCTTGAGCATTATTGGTCAAAATTTGCGGAATAGCTACAATTTTCTCATTATGTTCTGGCAAAATATCATTGATTTCCTTAGATGAAAAACGTCCATGCTGGTTAGGGGATAAAAACGGGGTAAAATATTTATCAGCGTTATTAAAGAAAGCGGCATGAGCATTTCTATAAATATACCCCGTAACGCCTTCTAGTGGTGCAAAATAAAACTTCATTTGATCTATTAGCTCCTTCATTCTCGTTGTCTATCTTATATCATCATTTCTATATGTCATTATACATCAAAGTGATTCTTATATCTAGCTTCACCAAAATGATGCAGCTTTTATTTTTTCTTTCATCATCTTTATATTATCCTTAAAAAGACATCTATACAAAAAACGTTACCATTTATGATTTTTATTAAATAACACTATTTAAAATTCAATATTTTTATTTTTAAATATTCTGTAAAATAATTTTTTTTATTTTTAAATTGCATTTTGTTTCTATTTATGTTAATTTATTATGTATCAAATCAACTTTCATTCATCACAATTTTTTTATAAGGAGAGGTTACATATGAAAAAATTATCATTAACTTCTAAAACTTTAATCGCTTTACTTTTAGGTACAGCATTTGGAATTATACTTTCAAATATGCCAACAAATTGGTTTACCCAAACCCTCTTGTTAAATGGCCTATTAAAATTATTTGGAACAGGCTTTTTAAATGCAATTAAGCTTATTGTTGTTCCTTTAGTGTTTGTTTCTATCGTCTATGCAACAGCTTCTTTAGATGACTTAAAAAAGATCGGACGTATTGGTAGTCGAACATTTATTTTTTATACATTAACAACTGCCCTTGCTATTATTTTAGCTTTATTTATAGGGGGAATCTTACAACCCGGGTCAGGTGTTGACCTTGCACTTTTACAGGCTAATGAAGTTACTGTCTCTACAACTTCTACACAAGTTAACTTCATTGATACATTATTAAATATGATTCCAACCAATATTTTCTCAGCCTTCACTGAAGGTAATATATTAGGTGTAATTTTCTTTGCTATTCTTCTTGGTCTTAGTATCACAATGGTCGGCGAAAAAGCAAAACCACTTCTTACACTTTTTGAAGCTGCTAATGAAGTCTTTTTGAAATTAGTACAAATCATTATGAAATTTGCACCTTATGGGGTCTTTGCATTACTTGCAACAACATTTGCAAACTTTGGTCTTTCTGCACTTATGCCACTTATTAAATACGTCTTAACTGTATTGTTAGGGTTAGCATTACAACTTTTCGTGGTTTATATGGGTATGCTATTCTTCATAGGAAAATTACGTCCAAGTGTTTTCCTAAAAAAATTCATGCCAATCTTCAACATCTGTTTATCAACAGCTTCTTCCAGTGCTGCACTTCCTATGTCACTAGAGCACTCAGAAAAGTCTTTTGGTGTTTCAAGAAAGATAAGCGCCTTTACACTTCCATTAGGTGCAACTATTAATATGGATGGTACAGCTATTATGCAAGGGATCTCCGTTATGTTTATTGCTCAAATCTATGGGATTCAACTAGGTTTTAGCGACTATATTATGGTTATCTTATCAGCTGTTCTTGCATCTATTGGTACTGCTGGTGTACCAGGTGTTGGTATGATTATGCTCACTATGGTTCTTGCATCTGTCAACTTACCAATCGAAGGCATTGCACTCATTATGGGTGTTGACCGTATTATTGATATGTTCCGTACAGCTATTAATGTAGCTGGTGACAATGTTTGTACACTTCTTATTGCTAAAGGCGAAAAAGAACTGGACGAAAATATTTACAACAACTAATAGCTTAAAGCTATATATGCTCTAAAATATCAAATCCCCTCTACAACTCATTACTTGATATGAATTGTAGAGGGGATTTTGAATTTCTTCTTCATCTATGCCTATCCCGTTATCTTTAATACATAGTCTTATTTTTTGCTAATATCAATAAGCTTTAATATCTATTTTAACCACTTCTTTGTCATTATATTTTATGGCATTATCAATGAATATAACTAGTAG
The DNA here is from genome assembly GCF_027857615.1 of Holtiella tumoricola. NCBI lineage: Bacteria > Bacillati > Bacillota > Clostridia > Lachnospirales > Cellulosilyticaceae > Holtiella > Holtiella tumoricola. The sequence goes on along the minus strand of NZ_JAQIFT010000036.1, from coordinate 45,879 downwards.
CTACCTAGAGCATAAGCACTTTGAAAACAGGCATTAGGGCTATGAGGATATACAGGTTATATAGATGGATTACTCTGAAAAGGCATACCCCTTTGACTTTTTCATTAAATTTTTTTCATTTTCTTATTTTCTACTTTTAAGCTATTTCTTTATAAAGGTAATAGCACTCATCACCTGTCACTTGAATATAGTAAATAATACCAACTTATGAAAGGAGTTCACCAATGAGCTACTTTAAACAAAATTCATATCAAAATCCATATAGAACGCGTCAGTATCCTTCTAATACAACACAACAAATTCAAGATTATGGTCCTTATCCTTTTGCAGTTAACATTGAACAACTTACAAAAGGTAATAATACATTCCGTACAGCACTCTGGACGGGCAATCATTTGCAACTTACTTTAATGAGCCTTCTTCCTGGAGAAGATATTGGTTTAGAAATGCATCCTGATACCGACCAATTTATACGTATTGAAGATGGCAAAGGACTTGTCATGATGGGAGATACCAAAGATACACCTAGTTTCCAACAAACGGTATCTGCTGACTACGCCTTTGTTATCCCTGCCGGCAAATGGCATAATCTTATTAATATTGGTTCAAAACCGCTTAAACTCTACTCTATTTATGCTCCTATACAGCATCCTTTTGGTACTGTTCATGAGACAAAAGCGGATGCTGAAGCAGCTGAACAACAAAATAAATAAATAAATAAATAAATAAATAAAAGAACGATAGACTCTCAATTTCTAAGAGTTCTATCGCTCTTTTTGTATTCTCACACGACCTATTTATTTATGCAAATTATTTAATATCTATCTTCATATTTTTGTAGTAGTATTCTTTATCATGCTCATTAATTTCTCTAAGTACACGGCAGGGATTCCCTACTGCAACTACATTAGCTGGAATATCTTTCGTAACAACACTTCCTGCACCAATCACTGTATTGTCTCCAATGGTTACTCCAGGTAAAACAACAGCCCCTGCACCTATCCAAACATTATTTCCGATTCTAACAGGAATATTAAATTGAGCTACCTTCATTCTTAGCTCAGGATCAACAGGATGTCCTGCAGTTGCAATGGTTACATTAGGCCCGATCATTACATAATCCCCAATATAAATATCTGTATCATCTACTAAAGTTAAATTAAAATTCGCATAAACATTATTGCCTAGATGGGTATAACGTCCCCAGTTGGTATGAAGAGGTGGTTCGATGTAGCAGTTCTCACCTACCTCAGCTAAAAGTTCCTTTAATAAGCTCGTACGCTTCTCTCCTTCTGAAGGACGTGTATGGTTGAAATCATAAAGTTTTTCTAAACATTGTGTTTGTTCTGCTGCTAAGCTTTCATCATCACAAAAATATACTTTTTGACTTTGCATTCTTTCTTTAGTGGTCATAACTTTCTCCTTCTAAATAGTCAGTATAAGTAATCTATTTTTAAATTATATACAAAAATTTCACTCTAATTTTAGAATATCACACTCATTCTCTCTAAACAATAAGCCCACCTCATTGTTTATGAATGAGATAGGCATTTAAATTTAATCTATAGATGCTGTTACTTTATAAACAGCAGTTCCATGTGCTGGGATACTTATTGTCAATGTATCCTCTGCTTCTATATCGCAATGTTCCCAAAGATCTCTTATCTTTATAGAACCTTCTAGTCCTAATTCCCTCCAACGTACTGTCACTTCTGCTTCTGTTTCACCTCGGTTTAATAAAGCAATGGCTTTTTTATTTGAGTGCTCACCTTCTAAGTCTTTTACCCAAATCTCTACATGACCTTGTACGCCTTCAACTCTTGCTTGTAAACATGCTGGGTCTTGATTAATGGCAATAAGCTCTGTATTTTTTATGATAGAGAGTGTTTCGTCTGATATGGTTGTTAAATCATTTCCAAGCATAAGGGTTGTAGACATCATACACCACATTGCAAAATGCGTCTTATCTTCTTCATAGCTTAACCCTCTACCTACTTGTAGCATATCTAGGTCATTAATATGCCCAGGTCCGTGGTACTTAGCAAGTGGTTTAACATCATCAATTTGTCTTAAGACGCTGGCGAAGTCTAATCCAATATCCCCTGATACTCTCCAAGAATCTGCCACATCAACTACCCATTCTCCTGGGAACTCCCATCTACATACATTATAAATAATGTTTCTTTGCTCTTCTTCTCTAATTTTCTCGATAATATTTCCAATTTCAGTGTAGCGTGTCTTTTCATCAAGCTTCATTCTTTGTCCACCACACCAGTCAACTTTTATAAAGTCATATCCCCAATCAATGAGGTACATTCTAAGATCTTGTTCATCATAACCATATAAGCCAACGCCTACCCCATCACTATTACCATCTGGATTATCCCAAACATGGGCACATGTATTGTCTCCACCATCAGAGTAAATCCCTGCCTTTAATCCTTTAGCATGGGCATAATCTGCAATCACTTTCATACCATTTGGAAAACGTACAGGATGTGGTTTAATCATTCCCTTTTCATCACGTCCTCCAAAGAAGCCATCATCGATATTAAAATAGGTATAACCTACATCTGCAAGTCCTGTCTCAACTAATGCATCAATTTGTCTTTTAAACAAATCTTCACAAATATCTACATGGTAATGATTCCATGAAGACCATCCCATAAGCGGTGTTAAGCGTTTAGTATATTTTTTTTCTTTTTTTAAGTCACACATAATAGTTTCCTTTCGTTGCGTTTTTATTTATAATTAAATTATAAAACTTAAAAATCACAATTTATATATATTATTAGCTACAAAATTTATAATATTAGCCAAAAAAGAGGTTCTTTTATGCATGCCTTTATTAATGATTTTTCCATTACTCAAATTCAATATTTTAATCACTACTTTTTTGATCACACTCATATTTTTCATGGACATAGACATGACTGTTGGGAAATCAATGTGGTTTTAAAAGGTGAACTTGAAGTGACTTATGATGATACCATCTTCACCCTTCACCAAAATCAGGTCTTTATAGGTGAACCTAATGTATTTCATCGTAACCGTGTGACCAAAGACCCTACCGTAGAACTTATTGTCATTCACTTTAGTAGTGCAGATCTCCCTTTTTGGGGTACCCCGCAAATATTTTCTTTAAGTGATGAAAACTTAACACTTTTCCACTTATTAATTTCAGACTTTAAGCAATTTAAGGCGGTCCATAATATTTCTAGTGATACCGTTGATATAGCGCCTTTTTCATTTAAAAAGTTACTTGAAGTTTTTACTTCTCGTATCATTAAAGAGCAGATTACACTGCCTCATTCTACTCAAAAAGAAACGCTTATCTATAACAAAGCTGTTACTTATATGAAAAATAATCTACATAAGAACTGCTCCATTACAGAAATAGCTACTGCATGCTGTGTATGTAATACCACCTTAAAAAATATTTTTAAGAAATATACAGATCAAGGCGTGAATACCTTTTTTATTAATATGAAGCTAGAGTCTAGCAAACAGTATTTACAACAAAATTATTCTATTGCGCAGATTAGTGAGCAACTTGGCTTTTCCTCTCAAGCTTATTTTTCACAGACTTTCAAAAAGGTCTATGGCTATTCACCTCTTCAATATAAGCAGAAACACTAAAGGGGCCCGTTGCCTTCATGCAACAGTCCCCTCTTTTTTACATTTTTATTAATGTCTCTTTTTCATGCGGATTACATTCCAACTTGTTTTAGAAAGGACTGTTTCAAGCACGCCATTTTCTAATTTTCCATTCCCATTTCCATAAGGTACGACATTATTTGGATGTGCCTGGGTATTTTCTGCTTTTAGATCCTCATGGTAGAGTACTTGATGTTCAACAACGCTATACTCTTTAAACTGTCTCAGTTCACATTTAACTTCCATAGGTTCATCTAAAGACTTATTTACAGCAAATAAAGTTAAGGTTTCCTCTTCTTCATTTTCAATTAAAACAGCATCTAAATAAGGTGCATCCCCATGTTTACTTTCATAAATTGGACTTTTTACTAAAGTATGTAGCACTTTTCCTCTTCCAAATACACTTGTATGCATATAAGGATAGAAAATGGTTTGTTTCCACGCCCCACTATCTGAAGTCATAATAGGTGCGATTACATTGACTAATTGTGCTAAGCAAGCTATTTTTACACGATCACAATATTTAAGTAAAGTAATCAGCATGCTCCCTACTAATAAGGCATCTTCAAAATTATAAATATCTTCTAACTGGTGTGGTACTTTTACCCACTTTTCTAATTGCTTATCCTGCTCATTAGAATGATACCATACATTCCATTCATCAAAGGAAAGATTAATTTGTTTATGACTTCTTTTCTTCACCTTAACGTAATCACAAATTGAGACAACTGAACGAATAAACTCATCCATTGCCACAGAAGATGCTAAGAAGTTTTTAGTATCATTGTCATGATTGCCATAATACTGATGAAGAGATATATAATCCACTTGGTCATAGGCCTCATCTAGTACAGTTTCCTCCCACTGTGCAAAAGTATCCATATACAAACTAGAGCTTCCACAAGCTACTAGCTCAATATTTGAATCGACCATTCTCATAATACGTCCTGTTTCTGCTGCAAGTCTACCATATTCCTTAGCGGTTTTGTGTCCCATTTGCCATGGTCCATCCATCTCATTGCCTAAGCACCAAAGCTTAATATTATGTGGATCCTTGTAACCATGTTGAACTCTTAAATCACTATAATAAGACCCTTCTTTAATATTGCAATATTCTATAATATTTTTTGCATCTTCTACGCCTCTAGTCCCCAAATTAACCGCCATCATGGCTTCTGTACCCACTTCTTTGGTCCAATCCATAAACTCATTCAGACCAAACTGATTAGTCTCAACGACGCTCCATGCTAAATCTAACTTTTGTGGTCTTTCGGCTTTTGGTCCCACACCATCTTCCCAGTGATAGCCTGATACAAAGTTCCCCCCTGGATAACGTACGATCGGCACTCCTATTTCACGAATAAGCTTCGCAACATCTTGACGTAATCCTCTTTCATCTGCTAAAGGGTTTCCTGGTTGGTAAATACCCTCATAAACTGCTCTTCCCAAATGTTCAATAAAAGAACCGTAGATCCTTTGATCTACATCACCCACAATAAATTCTCTATCCACACAAATATTCGCCTTTTTCATTTTATACCTCCTCTATTCATCATCTTCTCTATCTTCAATTTATCACGCATAGTCTAATAAACAAATATTTTTTCTTCCACATTATTTGATTTTTCTTCCGATATTTATATAATGAATAATAAGAACTACTTCATTTTATAATAGAGGAGATGACTTTTTGTTTGATCTAACCGTTACCGGCTATCATACCAAAAATTTAGATTGTGATACGATTTATCGTCCTAAGGGGAATGGGGAATTTTTGTTTCTCCTTATCTTATCCCCTATGCATTTTTACTTTGACCATAAGGAACGTCTAGCAAGTCCAGGTGCATGTATTCTCTATGCTCCAGGTTATACCCAACACTATACCGCAGAAAAAGAATTTTTTAATAGCTTTATCCATTTTAAGTATCATCCTGACTTTTTATCTGAATACGCTATCCCTACTAACCAAATCTTTTATCCTGAAGAAATTGAAGAAATCAACTGGTTCTTGAAGAAAATTCATTATGAATTTTGTATGCAATCCTTACATAGTCACCGTATGTGTGAATCTTATTGCCACCAACTTTTTATAACCCTTACAAGAAGCCTCTATAAGCAACACCATCCACTTACCCAAAATACAGACCTACTTGCCCTTTTTGATCAACTTAGACTCCACCTTATTTCTTCTTGTGAAGAAGATTGGAGCATACAACGCATGTGTGAGTTTGTTAACTTAGAAAAAAGTCAGCTTTATACCTATTATCATGCCTTATTTAAAACAACGCCAAAATCAGACCTTATTCATGCAAGAATAGATCGTGCTAAGTATCTTCTTACTAATGAAGCTATGCAAATTAAACAAGTCTCACAAGCTTCTGGCTTTAATAATATTTATCATTTTTCTAGGTACTTTAAACAAATATGTGGTTGTGCCCCCAGTGACTATACAAAAAATAAAAAAGTACCATAAACCTAAGTCTATGGCACTTTTTATTTATAGATTTTTTTCACTTCATCTTGATCCATTTCTAGAACAATAGGACCCATAAGCATCATACTTTCCTCCTTGCCTAGGGGTGTTACACAAATAAAATTTTTACAGTACACTTGATTGCCTAATTTGAACATATTCATAGGATCATAGCCGCTTATAGCATATCTACCTTCAATGGCCTCTCTTGCTTTTTCCTTAAAGAAAGCGTCTATCTGATAGCTCTTTGCTAAGCGATTTTCTTTGACTACTTCTTGAATCAGCATTTCATCATAGCCTACGGATACGCTTTCTTCAGACTGTACCTTGTCACCTATTATTTGAAATACAGGTCTTCCTTCATCTTTTAGTACATGCCAAAAAGAAAGGTCACATGCCTTGGCAATGGTCAAAATCACTGGCCCGCAAAAGTAACTTATACGCCTTATATCCTGTTGTAAGGCATTATACGTTTCAAGCTTTTTGCAATAGTCCTCTAATCTCTCTTCATATTGATCTTTATCCAGTTGCTTTAATGCCAGCAGACCAACATATTCTGCTATGCCTTCAACTGTTTCAAGTCTATACTCATAGGTTATTATATCTCCTAGTATACGCTCACGTTCTTTACGTATACTGTAGAACTGACTGAAGAGTTCTTGCTTTACTTGCTTACTTTCTTCTCGACATGCTCTCGCTAAAATTTGATTTTCTACATATTTTAAGCCATAATTTCGCTCATCATCTGGGTAATTCAGCCCTACTAAATCCATAGGAAATCTTTTTTCATTGTTCTCCTGTTGAAAGGCATGAAACATTTCATGTACAATCCCCATGACAAGTTGATCCCTATTGGCAACATTCTCTTCTACGCCATCCATTTCTACATTCCATATAGCCAGATAACTGCCTTCATAGCTTATAGCTGTACATCCCATAAAGCGTGTATCCCATGGAATCACCTTATCCTCTAAACAGACTTCTGTAGAAGTATAAAGTGCAAAAGGATAAGGCTTAAATCCCTCCCATAATATAGAAAAATCAATAGTTTCTAATCGTCTCATAACTTCCTCGTAGAGTGCTCTCATAGGCTTTCCCTCTCCTTTCCTACTTTCATTATATAGCCTGTTACTGGCTACACTCAATTTGAAAAGAAGCGAGTTTTTCATACCTATTCTTCCATGATACATTGGTTCATAAGCTTAGAAACGACACGGGCTTCACCTTGCAAGATCACTCTTCCTATTTTGCTCTTTTTATGATAAGCAAAAGAAAATCTTATGTTTCTGCCTTTTAAAACATTTATTTTACAGATAAGCTTGTCACATAGCTCTTGTGCTTGACTTTCATTCTCACACCTATAATCATAAATCATACATGCACAACCAGGATTGTTGCCTTCTACAAAGTCATTGATTAAGGCTCTTTTTTTAATCTCTATACTTTCTTTAATATAAGGCTCCTCAAAAAAATGCTCTAGATCCATTTCTGTAAATAACCATCCCGTTTGTCTTTTAGTTCCTTGCAATAGACCCTTCTTAATATACGTACGAAGGGTTCTTGTTGAAAGCATGGTCATTAAAGCTAAATCATTAAGGGTATACATGAGTCTATGCATTCCCTCCTGAGCATTTGGCTGCATCAATTGCAAGAACGATCATAAGACTCATAAGTGCATGTTCTTGGTTAGCCACCTCGATGGAATAGGTATCGGTAAAATTGAAAAACTGTTTGGATACCCATGCGATGGCACTCCCATTGTCTTCAGTAATTTCATAATCCCATTCTAGGAAATTTCCTGCTACTTTCCACCCATTACATTCTAAAACAAAAGAAGGTTTAAAAAAGGTAAACTCTTTTTTAATATCCCCAACATGTACACCCCCTAAGTACATACGAAATCTTGGCATCCAAGTGAGTACTTCTTCCTTTAAGGTTGCTATATGTGCTCCACTTGCATCATAAACTTCTAGGCAATGGCCCCATGCCATTTTCCCTTTAACTGTATATAACGTTCTTCCATCTTCTCCATAAATATCATAGCTATCTAACCATGAGAAAAAACGTTGTTTAAAAAGCATTTTCATAGTCTATCTCCCCTTTTAATAATATAAATTATAAGTTCTACTCTGAGTCTTTATTACCCTTTAAAGAAAAAGTCCTGTGGGTCTTCTATATTAAAGATTTGTGTGAGTAACATCATTTCTGGGTAAGTCCAGTCTGTTGTTCCTTTAAACTTTCTAGTGAGTGTCTGTTTACTTACACCTAGTCTTATTGCTAATTCCTCAAATGTAACATAATATTCTTTCATCAGTTCATTCATTTTATCGTGCATTCATTTTGCTCCTTATTTCTAGCCTATAAACTATTCATTTTCTATCCCTAGCATATCATTCTTTTTATAAGTCTACAACACCATAGAAAGAGAGCACCCTTATTCCTTCTAAGAAAAGTGGTACTCTCTTTCTATTATGTCTTCTATGCTTTTAGTTTTATATTTTGCATACACAAAGGAAGTTCTAGTCCGCATTGCTCCAGTAGCACCTGATCCATCAATACTTCCCTGGCTGTACCATCTTTTACTATTTCCCCATCGCCTAATAAAATAATACGCTCACACGTTTCTAATAACATATCTAAATCATGAGAAGTAATGAGTTTAGTTTGCTCAAATCCATTTAATAATTCAATCAGATGCCTACGATTTCTAGGGTCTAATGCGATGGTTGGTTCATCCATTAGAATGATCTGTGACTTCATGGCTAATATGGTGGCTATGGCAACCAATTTCTTTTCTCCACCTGAAAGGGTATAAATAGGCTTATCTTTTAAATGCATCATGCCAACTGCATTCAATGCTTCTTCTACCTGAGCTTTTACTTGTTCCTGACCATATCCATAGTTACGTGGTCCAAAGGCAAGTTCTTCATACACATTGTTCATAAACAATTGGCTTTCTGAATCTTGAAAGATATAGCCAACCTTTTGTCTCATCTTCATTAAGTTGGCCTTTTCCACTTTCATCCCTTCAATGATTATTTCTCCCTCTTTAGGTGTTTCAAGACCTACTAATAATCGAAGTAAGGTGGATTTACCGACTCCATTTGCGCCTACAATTCCTATCGACTCCCCTTTACTTGTAGAAAAACTAATACGTTTTAGTATCGGTTCACTTTGTTGATAATTAAAACTTACCTCTTTGAATGCCATTTGAAATGGGCTCATTGCTACGTCATCCTCCATAAGATAAAAAATACACTTAAGCATACTACTAAATAAAGTACATCTCTTTTTGAATAATGTCTTTCCTCTATAGGATCATATTGACCTTGGTACCCTCTAAGGGTCATACTTTCATACACCTGCTCTGCTCGGTCAATCGTCTGTATTAAAAGTTGACCGCAAAATACACCCCAAACACGAAAATGTATGCCTTTTTGCCTTGGTGCGCGCATGGCATAAGACTCACTCATGCATTTCATCTCTTTAAGCAATACATTGATATAGCGATAGGTCATCAAGAACTGAGTCACTATAATAGAAGGTACTTTTAATCGGTACAACCCATAACCAATCGCCTCTATCGATGTGGTTGCAATTAAAAGATAAGATGCAAGTATACAGAGTAAGCCTTCTAACATTAAGGTGAGCATGGATACCATCCCTAGAGTGATAACGATATGCCCTACTTGCCCTATCGGTTGACGCTCAAAGAAGGGATTAAAAATCCCCATGATCAAGAGAAAAGGAAAGACCAACTTCATACGTTTTATTGCCTTCCATAAAGATAGCTGACTCAGTGCAAACATGACAACGGGATAGCTCATAAAATAGATGAGCCTTACTAAATCATATTTAGGGGTGGATACAACACTGATCATATAACCGATTGTCACAATAAGTTTAACCACTGGATGAAGCTGATTCATCCAGTGGTTTCTATGTGTTAATCTATCCATTCTATAGAGTTCTTGTAATGCAGACTCTAGTTTACTCATTGATTTTTCCTTTTCGTCTTGTAATGACATGACAGGTTCCACCACAAATAAGTAAGACCATAACCGCACCACTAATGCCTGCAAAAGAGGTTCCTGCTACACTTTCACTATTTTTAAATCCATAGTCTGGCAATATAGAACATTTCTCTTGTATACGACCACTTATTCCATGTAACCCTCCCTCTTGCTCTAAGAGTTCTGTTTCTCCTGTAAGTTGTTCAATGGACCATTCTAGTCCATCTGGATGTGAAGAAGCCGCATATGAAAGGATACCACCTATAAAAAGTGCTGCAATACCAAAGATAATCAGAGTTTTCTTAAAAGAAAACAGGTTGCTTTTGCTCTCTAGTGAAGCACCTTTTATAAGTTCTGGTCTTACCTCATAAACGAAAGAAATGATAGCCCCTGTAATGACACCCTCAACTAAACCAATAGCAAGATGAATAGGTTGCATGGCTGTAACAAATGCAGTAAAAGGAAGAGACGTAATACCTGAAAGTGTGGTCATCACCGTTACACTAAAAGCCCCTAGCTGTAAGGCAATCACTGAGCCAAGCAAAGAACCTATCCATATTTTCTTACGGGTTACACCTCCTTTCATGATCGGTTTCCATATGCAATAATAGCCTAAGAAACAACCATAAAAAGCCATATTCCAGACATTTGCTCCTAATACTAAGAGGCCTCCATCTGCAAACAAAAGTGCTTGAATGAGCAATACACCTAATAGGGTTAAAAAGCCCCCTGAGGTCCTAATAAGATGGTCAACATCATTGCTCCTGATAAATGTCCACTCGAACCTGTTCCTGGAATGGAAAAGTTAATCATCTGGGCTGCAAATACAAAAGCCCCCATTACGCCCATTATAGGTATTTTTTTAGTGTCCTGTTCTCTATCAATGGTTCTAACAGAGTGTATTGCAACCCCTGCTGTACAAGCATACATCGTTCCTGCTACTGCCGTTGATACCAGCGCATCTGCCATATGCATTTTTTATCCCTCCCCTAGTCTTTCTTTTCTCTTATCTCACCTAACTTTAGCCTTTAACAAGCGATTATCTCTTTAATCATAAATTCTTTTCCAGATAACAGTTCCCATTGTTGACTACCGCATTCTGGACAGATCCTTGCATGCTCAAGCAAATTAAATACTTTATGACATGTTCTACAAAGACCATTTCCTGGTATAACCTCTATCTTCAAAGTTGTATCCTGAAGTAACGTGCCTTCAACTGCCATAGGATAGCATGCCTCAATATATCTAGGAATGGTAGAAGAAAGCTCTCCTATTTGTAATACTAGCGTATCCATTTGTTTTAAATGATTTTGATGTGCAAACTTTTCTACTGTCTTAACGATCTCAATCATAATGCCTATTTCATGCACATTGATTCACCTCTTTTAAGTAGGTTCATAGAACTATTTATCCTGATTATCTTTTTTCACAAAAACAGATTTAACCTTTTTACTTATAATTCTACCTTGGCGTTTAATCGCATGTTTGATCACTGCTGGTTTCATTTCATCTAGTGGTAAGCCCGAACTATCATATTTTCTTACCAATGAAATGGCATCAAACTTACATTTTGTAGTACATATACCGCATCCTACACATTGATAGTGGTCGGCAACAACTGCACCACAACCTAGGCAACGCTCTGTTTCCTTTTTCACTTGTTCTTCGGTGAAAGTTTTACGTAAATCTTTAAAGGTTTCTTTAGACTGGCTACCTGAAACATGACTTGCATGTTGTCTTGGCACACGGTCATAGCTCTTAAAGTTTACATTTTCTTTATCAAGTTCATGATATTCACGCTCGCGACCGATTGCAATATTATCTCCTTGCAAATAGCGCTGGATAGAAATAGCACCTTGTTTTCCAAGTGCAATGGCATCTATTGCAAATCTTGGTCCCGTTACAGCATCGCCACCTGCAAAGACGTCACCTTCACTTGTTTGGAAGGTAAGTGGATCGGATTTAAGGGTTTTGTTCGGATTTAATACCATCTTAGATCCTTTTAACAGTTCTCCCCATGCCATACTTTGACCTACTGACACAAGTATATGGTTCGCTTTAACAACCTTGATTTCTTTTTCATCATACTTTGGATTAAATCTTCCTGTTGCATCAAGGGTAGATAAGCATCGTTTCAACTCTATACCTACAACGCGCCCCTCTTCTACTAAAATTCGTTTAGGTCCCCAAGCATTATAGATAACAATATCCTCAGCTAAGGCTTCATCTATTTCTTCATCAAGGGCTGGCATCTCTTCACGTTTTTCTAGACAATACATTTCAACTGTACCAGCACCCATACGCTGGGCTGTTCGTGCCACATCGATTGCAACGTTACCGCCACCTATTACTACGACTTCCCCTTCAAGCTTCACATCTTCTTCTAAGCTGACTGCTTTAAGGAAATCTACACCTGTTTGCACACCAGAAGCTTCTTCACCTTCAATACCTAATTTTCTACCTGCACATGCGCCTGTTGCAATATAAAATGCCTTATAACCAACATTTCTAAGATGAGATAAAGTAATATCCTTACCTATTTCAATACCTGTTTTAAATTCAACACCTAATTCTCTTAGTACATCGATTTCTGCCTCTACAACATTTTTTTCTAATCTAAAGGATGGTATGCCTAGTGTGAGCATGCCGCCTAATTTCTTTTCTTTTTCAAACACTGTTACTTGATAGCCCTGTACAGCTAAGAAGTATGCACAAGAAAGGCCAGCTGGACCAGCACCAATAACAGCTACTTTTTCTGTTCTTATTTTCATCTTCTCTGGTACAAACCGATGCTCTGCCTTTAAGTCTTGTTCTGCAATAAACTTCTTGATTTCATCAACTGCAAGAGGTTCATCAATATCTCCCCTTGTACATGCTGATTCACATTTTCTTGGGCATATACGTCCACATATAGCTGGAAGTGGATTCTCCTTCTTGATTAACTCAAGAGCTTCTTTATATCTGCCTTGTGAGGCCATCTTAATATAACCTTGAACAGCTATATGTGCGGGACAGTTCGACTTACAAGGACTGGTGCCCACTTCATCTACCATTTGGCGATGGCGATAATCCGGATTCCACTTATCTTCTCCCCACTTAGTATCATAAGGTGTTTCTTTTTCTTTAGGAGGTGCTACCGGCTTCTTGGTACATAAATTTTCGCCTAATGTCAGTGCATTGGCAGGACAGTTCTCTACACATGCCCCACAAGCAACACATTTATCTCGATCTACTTGCACCACATAATTGGACCTAGAAAAATCAGGATTTCTAAAAAGATTGGTATTTCTAAGTCCAAAACATGAACATCCACAGCAGTTACAAATGGCTAGTGCTTCGCCTGGCCCTGATAAGTTAGGTATTTGATGCATTAAGCCTTCCTTTTCAGCTTGCTCACAAATAGCAATGGCTTCCTCTCTTGTAATCTCCCTTCCTTTACCTGTACGTACATAATATTCAGCTGCTGGACCAAGCTGAATACACATTTCTTCAACGGTATGGCCACATCCTTCTCCTTTAACACGCATAGACGTACGACACGCACAGTCTGCTACAGAGAATTTATCATGTTTATGAAGTAAATAGCTAATCTCTTCGTAAGAAGCACGTCTTGTGTCCCCTTCAATGGCACTTTCAATAGGGATAACACGCATAACACCCATACCTACTGGAAGATTACCTGCTACTAATGGCCCTAATTTCCTCGTATACTCTTCGAAGCATTCTGCAATAATAGGGTACTTCTCAACATTTTTTCTATTTGCAACCATATATTCCATAACACCTGGAACAAAGAGTTCAAGAAAATAGGTATCTACGCCCTCTTCTTTTTCAACTTTAATCACGCCATCTTCTGCTAGTTGTAGTAAAATCTTCTCAACCTCATCTGCTGGCCTTTTACATTTAGCTACAACTTCCTCTAACCTCTTAGGTTTACGAATTTCTAAATGCAATGCCACTTCTGCCATTTCATCAGTCACTACAGGCTCTAAAATTTTGTACTCTGGATCTGTTGGCTTAACCTTGATAAGTCCTGCAGTAATCCCTGCTCCAATTTTATTGGCAAGTTCTAATACCTTTTTCTTTACCATCCCTACCCCTCCTTAATTAAAATCCTATGATTAACTATTTTTCATTCCATAGCTTCACTTGCGTACGCAGCCAGTTGGCCCACTCCTCAATCCCTTCACCTGTTCTTGCAGAGATTGGAATCACCCGAATATTAGGATTTAATTTCTTTACACGTTCCTTTACAGCCTCAATATCAAAATCAAAATAAGGGAGTACATCTATTTTGTTTATCAATAATACATCTACAATAGAGAACATTAATGGATATTTTAAGGGTTTATCATCCCCTTCAGGTACGCTCAAAATCATTGCATTTTTAGAAGCACCTGTGTCAAACTCTGCTGGGCATACTAAGTTCCCTACATTTTCTAAGATTGCACAATCTACATCCTCTGTTCCAAGTCCTAAAAGTCCTTGTTTTGTCATATCTGCATCTAAATGGCACATGCCTCCTGTATGTAATTGAATCACCTTTACGCCTGTTTTAGATATAGAATGTGCATCCACATCTGAATCAATATCTGCTTCTAAAATCCCTAAACCCATTTCATTTTTTAAGATTTCTAAGGTTTTAACAAGCGTTGTTGTCTTGCCTGCTCCTGGTGAAGACATTAAATTAAGTAGAAAAGTTTTTTCTGCTTTTAAACCTTCTCTAAGTTGGTTTGCTTGTTGGTCATTGTCCTCAAAAATACTTTGTTTAATTTCCATGATTTTAAATGATTCCATCTTTATCTCCTCTTTCTCTTTTGACTTTTAATTTGAAAGTGATTTAACGTCTTGATAGCCCTTTAAATCTACATAAAGCTCATTACGATATGGGCTTTTCTTTCTCTTAATAGATTTATTAATCATATAAATCAGTACAAGCACATTGGCAACTAAAGCAGCCAAACTAAATACAAAGAGTGGTGTTTCATTATAAGATGAAGCAACCGCAAACTTACCTTGATCAATAAATGCTGGGAAAGTCTGTGCAAACATACACCATAAGGCTAACGTATGTGCACGATGTTGAAGCCAAGCCCCTTTGCCTACTGTAAATGCACATACTGTTGGTGCTAATAAGAGTGCAAAACCACAGTACCAAGCATGACCTGGGAGACAGTTATATGTATAAGCAAAGTTCCATAGATCATAAGCGATAATCCAGAACCATAACATATCTGGCCATAGCATATCTTGGCTCTTATCCTTACTAGATGCTTTTCTAATGCAAATGCCAAACCAACCTGTAATGGTAATAATGTTTAATATGCCTGCAAGTGCATTCATATAGTTCCAAGGTCCACCTAACACATACATGGCTTCATCAGCTAAATAGCCGCCCCCTGCATATTGCATCCCTACTTGAAGGTCACGTACAACAGCCTCCATAATATTAATTGCTAAAATAAGTGGTGGAAAACATAATATCCACTTTTTATCTGCTAGACGACACTCAAGCCCTGATACTTTACTTTTCCATTTCACATGTCTAATACACCAAAACCCGATACACCCAGCTGTAGCAGAATAAACCTTTGCTAAATGAAACCAATCTGTATAGGTTGTATCACTTAATACAGTGAACCAAAGGATTGAAAGGATAATAGGTAGAACGACAAAACTACAAAAACCTATATATTTGTTCCGACGCGTCAGCTCATTTAGGCCAAATAGCATTAAAAAGACAATTAGCCAAACTCCCCAAACACCTAAACTTGTTGCACCCTGTTCATAGTTAAAAACGAACATCACTACACCTCCAATTGTTAAAAAAGCAACATACTTTATACTCTAATTTTACTTTTTATTCAAACTAATACACAATAGACAGAAAAAGGAAAGTGTCGACTTTGAACACTTTCCTTTTCTTTTACTCTTCTATTTTTTTATAAATGCATCTACTGATCTTGGAATACTCCCTGTAATCATGATGAGTAGTCTTTCTAGCATCTTTTCTGGTTCTTCTTTCATCCCTTCGCTGACCCAATCAATCATGAGCCCATTAAAGACATGAATATAAAAATTGACAATAAAGCTTCGATCCGCCTCTTGTAATGTTACATTTAACTTTTTCTCACACTCGTCTACAACTTCTTCTAAAAGTGCTCTTGAAAGATTTCTAATATATGTACTTGCTTCTGGCCAATAAGAAGAATGATAAACATGTAAAATCATCTTAGAATTTCTCTTTAAATAATACATGGTTGTTAGAAAACCGGCACTCCAGGTTTCAAAAGTTCTATTTTGAGCAATTTCTACAGAAAGTTCTTCAAAGAAAATGAACTTAAAGATATCCATAATATCTGTAAAATGATTATAAAAGGTTTGCCTGTTCACACCACAGTATTCACAAAGTTCTTTTACCGTCAGCTTATCAATAGATTTTTTGTTTAATAACTCTTTATACGACTTAATGATTACATTCTTAGCACTTTGCTTCATTTTGTTTTCTCCCCTTACAAAAATGAATAGTTATTTTTAGCATAGCATTGTTTCTATCGGCTTACAACCTAGCCATCATTATATTCTGACGTTATCTCTTCTAAAACTGCATACTCTCTTTTAAGTTCCTATAAAAAAAGATGCATGGATTACAAGATCGTCTGTAATTCATGCACCTTAGCATTACTTTATTTATTCTTTATTTTCATTTTCTCCGTAAAACTTATCATTTTCAAGCTCTCTATATAATTTCATCTTCTCTTTAAAGAGTTCGCTGTTAGTAGGTGGCGTATATGTAATACAGTTTGCACCTGCGCGAATAGTTTGCAAGATACTTTCTTTATTCGGACCACCTGTCGCAATAATAGGAATATCTGGATATTCTTTACGTATTTTTTCTACGATACGTACAGTAGCCGCACCTCCACTTACATTAATAATATCAGCGCCTGCTTCAAGTTTTTCTCCTATATCCGTAAGTTCACTTACTACGGTTATTATAACAGGAATGTCTATTTGCTCTTTTACATGTTGGATGGTTTCATTAGGGGCTGGTGCATTTAATACCACACCTATTGCACCTTGAAACTCCGCGTGTAGTGCAATATTAGCAGACCTGGTTCCATGTGTTAATCCACCACCTACACCACATATAACAGGTATATCTGAAACAGATAAAATAGCTTGCGTAATCGCTGGATGTGGTGTAAAAGGATACACGGCAATAACTGCATCTGCATTTGTATTTTTTATAATTGCAACATCTGTTGTAAAGATGAAGGACTTAATACGCTTACCAAATATACGAATACCGCTACAATCTGCTATTTCTTCAGGTACTTTTACAAAGTTTTTTCTAAGATTGCTTGTGACTTCAGGTACATATTTACTAGGTATTTTTTTGTTTTCCATGGCGCGTCTCCTTTTCAAGTAAAAATATTGTCATAGATTCTATCGCATCAAATTAAAGGCAGTCACTCCTTAAAATATATCCTATTATAACACATTTTTCCATTGTTTCTCACATATCTCTAATAGTATTTTATCTCTTATTCGTAAAATTAATATAAAAACTAAGTTAATTTTTTGTTTAAACATCTATTAGCAAAATAAAATGCCAACCTTAATTTGATTAGGGTTGGCATTTTCTCAAAAAATTATATCTCTTTACTTAACGACATCCGACATTTCTGTATTTACAGTGGTATTAAGACATGTTTGACAACTCATCTCCTTCTGGTTAGCATCATATCTGTCTGGTAAAAACACTTGAATGCTTGTCCCTTTTCCTAGCTCACTGGTTACTTCTATCTTCCCATCATGTAAGGCAACTAATTCCTTTACAATACATAATCCTATGCCACTACCCTCATTAACGCGTGTCAAGGAATTATCCACTTGATAAAAGCGATGAAAAATTGTTTCTAGTCGTTCTTTTGGAATACCCATACCTGTGTCTTCTACCTCTATAACAACATATTTTTTCTCTTTTTTGACAGTTGCACAAATTGTTCCACCTGAAGGTGTGAATTTGATCGCATTAGATAAAAGATTCAGCACAATACGTTGAATCAGCTCTCGGTCCACTGTAATCATGATCTCTTCTTCATGTGTATCAAAAATCATTTTTATATCTTTCTTGCTGGCATAATCAATGGTCTCACTAAATATATCTTCTACAATATCTACAATATTATAATTTTGCATATTGACAGTGAGTTTACCTGATTCTATTTTTGAAATATCGATAATATTATTAGACAACTTTAAGAGACGGTAAGCATTTTGTGTAATGGTATGAAGTTTTTCTTCCAACTGCTTTTTGCTCCATTTTTTATCTGTTTCATCTAACTGTAACTTCATTACACTAACAGCTGCTAGTATAATATTGATAGGCGTTCTTAACTCATGGCTAATATTTACCAAAAAGTCTGTTTGCATATTTTCTCTTTCTATACCTAACTGTGCTTCTCTTTTTTGTCTTCTAATTTCTTTAAAAGCATAAATTAAATAGGCTATTAAAAAGAAAATAAAAAGCAATATAAAGCCCCCTATAACACAAAAAATTGACTTCATATAACGTGGCAAAAGGAATTGATAAGGCTTTTTATCTATAATGGTACATTTTCTAGGTATATTATTAAGATCAATATTATACTCATAGATTGCATTATATTTTAAAAGCCACTTTGGAGAGGGGGCAAATTTACTTTCTATAGCTGCAATAGTTTCTCCTTCTATCACCCGTTTCATTGTATTAAATATTTCTTCTCCCTGTAGTTGCCCAATATCCATACATCCTCCTAAAATACCAGCTGTAAGATAAGTAGGATCATTACTATAAATAGGCCAAGGGGAATATTTTTTCATAATTTCCACAGATTCCTTAGGATCTAGAAAAACCCCAGTATCCTTATCTTGAAACTCTCCACCTAAAAGGATTATTTCATTAGCCTTTGTATCTTTTGTAGCCGTCTGCAATGCTTGTAGTTGGAAAACAACATCTTCAATATAATCACTTTGAATCACATTGAGTACAATCTCATTTTCTAAATGTGATTCAATAATATTGGTTGCTTTTTCAATAAGGTTATCTCCAAATCCTGAACTTTCTGTAATGATATTAATCTGATCAATCGTATCATCTATTTGCAAAATTAGATTAAAGCATTCTAGTGTCACATCTCTTTGGTAAATACCTGTTATGTACTGTTCCTCTTCTTGTGTAAAAGTAATATTGGCATCTACACCACTAAAAAATAAAGGGACATGATACAATTCACTATTACTATTAGTTATTTCTGGTGAAATAACAGAAAAAGCTTCATCATCTATAGTATAAATCGCATCTACACTACCATGAGGATATTTTTTCTCAATTAGTTCTAGGAAGCTCGTAACATATTCTTCATCGTTCCTATTTCTAAAATCAAAATACTCTATTTTTATATTGATATTACTTTCCCCATATTCATTAGCAGCTTGCTTGAAACCTTCCATGACATATTCTTCCCAGTGATGACCAATCTGATAAGAATTAATAATTAAAATATTAAATGCTGAAGTGTAGTTGATTCCCCTTGCCCATACTCCCGTTGATATAACCATTACACATACTAGCATCGTGAGCACTAGTCGTATCCGCTTTTTGCCTCTTTTCATTGTCTCTAAATCCCCTTTAGTCTTTATCAATCGAAACTTTTTATACCATTATATATTTTTATATACTATCCATACTAAATTATTTTTTCTTGAATGGCAAGAATTATCATAAGACCACTTGATTAATAAAATCCGCTGCTCCTTTTATAAGGAACAACGGATTTTATTAAAAGTTTTATTTCGTGCTATTTCATTTGTTTCTGTCGGTCTAATACACGATTTAACCGATCATTCATCATGATATCAAGACCTTATACATTCAGGAAAATTACACAATAAAACACTTTTAAATCTATAACTTTTTACTAATTTTAATTTTTCTATTACAAATACGACGAATTTAGTTGTCCTGCGGAGTATGTATAAGTATAAGGCATAAATAAAATGCCTTATACGGTATCTAATGGGACAAGTCCTAGGCCCCTTGAATCTAAGATACCTTCCCTAAGATGAGCAAGTTACTTAAGTACTCCTCCTCCCTAGACTTAATGTGTTGACTCTTCTTAGAACACCAGACCTGTAGGTGGTGGCAACCACAGGATGCTGGTCATACTTATAACTAAATAATGACTTCCGCCTTCAAAATCCTTTGCATAACCTCTAAGCACCCTAACCCTTAGGAACGTATGAGGTAAATCCAGCGTACAAGCAGCTGGCCTTTGGGACCTTAGCATGATAAATCCAATTAGGGATCCCTTTCACTGCGGGAACACCAATGCAGCTTGCTGTAACCTGGTAAGTCCAATAAGACTTCACTAACGGTAGCCTAACTTAGTACATACGCTAAGGACAACTCTAGGAAGTTACTTACACGTTATAATCCTTGCCACAAACCAATAAGCCACCTTAAGCCCAGTCTTTGTGTAATGCACAGGGAGGAAAAGACTGTTCTTAGGGTAGCTTATTGTGCTTTTATAATACATTTTATACAAAGAGATGAAATCTTTTGACCATACAACTGCCTATTCAATCCCAACTACTTACGCCGAATCCTTATAGTCTACCCGTTCTTTCACTTAAACAAGTCTGCAACCTTGTAGCTACCTATAATTCAGTACGTCACATTCCTGCTATTACACTTATGTAGGGATTTTTGAGAGGATAATAAAGATAGACAAAAGAGCAGTAGAATCTATGTTTTCAATAGATTCTACTGCTCTTTTATGCTTATTTATAGACTTGTGTTATTTATTTACTATTCAATAATAGCGTCTTTAGGTAATGCACCTCTAACTATCTTTTCCCATGGTGTACCTAGTACTTCATCCATAAAGATAATTTGTCCTTTATCTTCCTCTGTTCGAATAAGCCTTCCACAACCTTGTTTAAGTTGAAGTCCCATTTCAGGATAATCCACAGTAACAACAGGATCTAATCCCTGTTCTTTTGCTGCTTTTCGTTGTGCTTCTATTAATGGGTCTAACTTTGGAAATGGTAGCTGCCAAATAACAACTAATGTTAAGGCATCCCCTGGCACATCAATACCTTCCCAAAAATCTGAACCAACTAATACAGAGGTCTCTTCTTCTTTAAATCTTCTTACTAGATGACCACGATCACCTTCATCTTCATATAAAACTTCAAAAGGTAATGCCTCTCCTTTAAGGTACTGACGTATTTTACCTACCTCACTTAATGAACGTGTGAGTATAAGTGCACGCCCTCCATTATTTTTAAGTACAGTGATCAGTTGTTCCATACGATTTTCAAGCGTTGGTACAAAAGCAATACGTACTTGCTCTTCCATATTGAAAGGACTTCCAATGGTAGATTTTGATGGTGATTTTAATCCCATCATACGAATAAAGTAATCAAAGTCGCCTTCATTACTTAATGTTGCAGAACTAAAAATAGCTGGTAAAGGTTTTGAATATAATGCCTTATCAAGCATCTTTGTTAAGTCTCTTGGTACTACACAAAAACTATCGTCTCTTTGCTCAATCCAAGCAATTGCATCTTGACCTTTATTTTTACCTAATTGAGCAAGTCCACGAATGGCATTTTCCATTTGTCCTTCGTAGCCTTCTAGTAAACTTGTAGGTATAGACTCTAAATAAAGTTCTTGTTCAATTTGTAGCTCCATAAGCACCTGATCAAGTCCTGCACGTAAAACACTGGCCGCCCTTAATAATGCATCATTGATTTCAACTGTCAGTCTTCCTTTGTTTTCTCCAGTAACAACTGACTCCTGTGCAATTTCAAAGAAATCATCTAATGCTTCCTCAAGGGCCGCTGTTGTTGTATGCAGTGCATCTCTAGCACCTTGTATATCTTCTAAAGACGCAATCATTGCTTCTATTTCTTCTTTAATTAATTGTTGACCCGCTTGCATAGCCGCTGGCAACATGATTTTGTGACCTTCATCAAAAATAACAGCTGAATACTCTGGTAAAATCGGCATATGTCCATTTGCTATTTTTTCTTCTCTTGTCCATAAATCATGGAAAAAGGTTTCATGGTCTACAATAATTAAGTCTTGTGTCGCTCTATAGTACTCTCTTGCACGTACTAACTTACAATAGCCACGATTTTGACAACTCTCACAAGACATGGTTTCATTCCAAGAGATTTTCTTCCATACCTTATCTGTAACCGTTGGTATTTCTGAACGTTCCCCTCTTGTTGTTTTTTTTACCCATTCTTCCACTTCATCTGGTACTTCACCAAAGTCTTCTATACTTTCATTTGCACGGACATCACATACATACTGTCTTGGGTCTTTTGCCATTCTAGCATCTACTTCCAAACCAAGTAGCTTAGATAATTTATGAATGTCACCACTCTCGGCTGCAAGCTGCTCTTGCAAAGCAGGTGATGCACAAGAAATCACAACAGGCTTACCTGTAAATCTAGCATGAGGAATAGCTGATAATAAATAAGCAAAGGTCTTACCTGTTCCAAGCCCAGCTTCAGCTAAATGTACTTTTTGCTCACAAAAAGCATCTCCAATTTGAAACGCCGTAAAGATTTGTTCATCCCTTACTTCATACCCATGTTCAGGTAATATATCGTATAAAACATCGCCAATCCATTCGATTAACTTCTCATGAAACTCATTTTTATTTGAATACTCAAAAGGTACTTTTAATTTTGCATGCATCTATTTTTCTCCTATTAGGTGGCGTAAATTTCTAATATCTCTCACTAACACCAACCGACATTATAACAATAGCTATGGCTTTCTTCAAGCATTAAATGTATTAAGATAAAAAGAGATAGTCCAAAATGAATACTTTTGAACTATCTCTTTTTGCATACTTTTTACTATTTATCCAAATAGCACATTGGGCAATAAACTTCTCCAACTTCTCCATTACTGGCTAAAACTTTTAACTCTTTACCACATTTAACACATTTTGAAAGACTAAATGCTTCTTCTTCACAATCTTCTATATAATGCTCACAAGTTAATTCACAATGATCCTCGTCACACTCTGAACAACTTTCTGATGGAAATCCAAACTCACAACCTTCTGTGATATCGTTGTTATCGTCATCTATTTCATCAATTATACTTTTTAAATTTTTACAAGTGCTACAAATGCATGTACCCATGACGTCGCCTCCTCAAATTTTTCTATCGTCATAGATTATAACAAATTTTAAGCTACATTGTAATATCCTTTTCTATAAAAGGTTTTCATTCATCACTTCCAAAGATTTGCCTTGTAGTTTTTCAATGGCTTTAAGCCATTCTCTCTCATCCTCACTACAGAAGGAAATCGCTGTACCACTTTGCCCTGCTCTTCCCGTCCTACCAATACGATGAATATAAGTTTCAGGTACATTGGGGATGTCCATATTGATTACATGGGATAATTTATCAATATCAATTCCCCTTGCAGCTATATCCGTAGCAACCAATATTTTAATTTCCTTTTGTTTAAATAATTCCAGTACCTTCTGGCGTTCAGACTGATTTTTGTCCCCATGAATGGCCTTATTTCGGATATTCGCTACATTGATTGCCTTACTCACTTTATCTGCTTTCTTCTTTGTTCTTGTAAAGATCAATATAGACTCAAAAGCTTCTGTCTTTAAAAATTGTAATAAACGTTCGGTTTTGTCTGGTTCCTCTACGAAATAAACCTGTTGCTTGACCTGAATTTCACCATCTGGGGATTTCTCCGCCTCTACCTGCACAGGATTTTTGAGTAGGGTGTGAGCCAGTTTGGTCACTTCCTTTGGCATAGTTGCTGAAAATAATATGTTCTGTCGCTTTTTCGGTAATTGGGCGATGACCGTTTTCACTTGCTTAATCATCCCCACATCAAGCATTTGGTCTGCCTCATCAAGTACAAAGATTCCAACCCTTTCCAACTTCACAAAACCTTGTTGTACCAAGTCAACTAATCTCCCAGGTGTTGCAACCAAAATCTCTGGCTCTCTTTTCAAAACTTTAATATGTCGTTTGGGTGTAACACCACCAAAGATGACACCCACTTTCATGTCTAGATGGGCCCCATAATGCTCAAACTGCTCACCAATTTGAATAGCTAATTCCCTTGTCGGTGCCAATACCAGTGCACGAACCTGCTTCTTATCCTCTTGATTACCCTGCCTATCTTCTTTTAAGAGATTCTGCAATATAGGAATGGCAAATGCAGCTGTTTTCCCTGTTCCTGTTTGAGCACATCCTACTAAATCTCTTCCTTTTAGTAACACGGGAATCGCTTGTTTTTGTATAGGGGTTGGCTCTTGATAATCTTGCGCCTCAATCCCTTGAATAATTGCTTGATCTAACCCAAAATCTTGAAATACCATTTATATCTCCTCATCTGTCCTATCTACTAGACTTTCTTTATTAATCTCACTATCATGCGTTGCTTGGCTGAATACATTTTGATTTCAAAATACTATACCTCTTATCCTAACTGAATCACTCTAAACATTCAACCTACTCCTCCTTATTCCCCTCATTCAAAAATAAAAGCTTAAAGTTTTACACCTTTAAGCTTTTATAACACACCATTCTCACTGGTGCAGGTAAATCAGTATTCTTATGCTCTTTTTCAACGATTTCAAAACCACTTTTTAGATAGGCATTGATTGCTTGAGCATTGTCTTTTACAACATCAAGTCCAATGGGTTTGTCTTTATGAGTTTCCTTAAAATAGTTAAGAAGCATTTTCCCAATTCCTAAGTTCTGATACGCTTCATCAACTGCTACATTGGATATATAGTATGCGTTTGTAAAATCTTCTTTAATTACTTTTTTCCAATACATATCAAAAACCCCATCAAAGTATTTTGGCACTTCTATTGCTAGTTTTGAAAAAGCTTGCTTATAAGCCTCCCTATCATTCATATAATCCTCTTCAATAAAGCAAAGCATACCTACAACAGTTTTTTCATACTCTGCCACAACTAAGTTTTTAATGCTAATATTGATTGTATCTGTTGATATAAGTTCCTGTAAAATTCGAGCAGCACAATTTACATCACCAAACATGGCCCCATAAATATTCAGGTCTGACGAATAGATAAGCTTTGCAATTTGTTTTACATCATCCGTTCCTACTGCTTTTCTAATTATAATTTTATCAATCATTATATTCTCCTTCTATATAATAAGTTTAATAGGTATATTCTACTAAATCCTTCAATTATTGATTGGATACAGCCTTTGTTATTGCTCTAAAGAAGGCAACCGTTTTCTTTTCCTTATCATCCTCTTCAAACTTCGAATCTGCACCTGTCTTTACAATGATTACCTCTTTGTCAGGATTGATATATATCCATTGACCAAAAACACCGATTGCCATAAACTCATTTTCATCCCCTTCAGGTATCCACCATTGATAGCCATACCCCAACTCACTATATGGTTTACCACCCTTTGGCGCTTTTAATTGAGGCGCATTTGTTTCTACAGAATCTTTAATCCAGTTTTTAGGTATGATTTGCTTACCTTCAAAAGTTCCGTCATTCATATATAATCTACCAAATCTGGCATAATCCCTTAACGCAATGTGAAGTCCACCATTAGCAAGCTCTTTATTATTACTAAGTGTCCAGTATGCATCATTCTCAACACCTATCTGGGACCATATTTTCTCTTCCATATACTCACTTAAGCTCTTACCTGTTGCATTTGAAACAATCTCTCCTAAAATATCTGTATTGATACTTGAATATGTTCTATTTGTACCAGGCTCATGTGCAAGTCCAAATTTAACAATAGATTTCATTTTAGAGACTCCAAACATACTTGTTATAGAAATCTTACTCATATCAGATGCTTCATCAAAATCGATTCCTGATGACATTTGCAAGCAGTCTTTAATTGTTATCTTTTCCATTTCAGTATCTTTAAATGCTTTAATATACTTCCCTATAGAGTCCTCCACACTGTCTATATAGCCTTCTTCTATTGCAATACCAACTAAAGCTGAAGTGAAGGATTTACATACAGAGTTTGATGAAAAACGCGTATTCTCATCTGCGCCTAAATAGTAATTTTCATATGCAATCTTATTCTTGGCAACTACAAGTAACCCAGACGTTTTGGTTTCTTCTAGAAACTTATCCGTTACTAACTTTTCCCCACGAAATTCAAAGGTATCTATCATGGGAACTAGATCATACTCAAATTTTGATACGCTTTTACCCTTTGATATTTTTGTTGAAGGTTGTATTTCATACATTGTTTGAAAGCTATGTGCCAGATTCTTCTCTTCAAAAGCATTGATGGAACGATACACTAAAAGTAGAGTATCTCCATAAATCACACCTACTGTTATGACCGCTACGATAACAATTAAAAGTCCAATCATAAAAATTTTTTTCATTATTTTCTCCTTTATCTCTTCAGATTTATTATGTTATGCTTTCATTTGACTCCCATCATAGTAATCTGTGTTGTAACCACACGGTCAAGCATAACTTTTATAAATTCATAAGAAGAATCCTATAAATAAAAACTATAATAAAACGCTTACCTTTTTAACATCTACAAAAAAAGAACAGTGAAACTATATTTTCCAATAGTTTTCACTGCCCTTCGGGGTTGACTTTAACCGCTAAAATACTGATTCTACTTACTTTATGAATTAATCTTATATCACTTTATTCCTACCATGTTTATAAATTCCTCAGAGGTATTTGGAACCCTAGACTCTTATACATAGCCCTTATTTCTATTTCTGTGATATCATTTTGATAGATACTAAATTTAATATTTCACGCAAGGAGTATACAAATGAAAATCGACAGACTAATAGGTATTCTTTTCTATATACTTAATAGAGATTGTGTAAGTGCTACTGTATTAGCTGAGCAGTTTGGTGTTTCCCGTCGAACCATTCTGCGCGATATTGACACGCTTACTCTGGCAGGTATTCCTATTTATTCTGAAATAGGATCTAAAGGTGGTTACTCTATCAATAAGGGCTATAAATTAAATGAAAAGCTTATGGATTATACCAATTCTGAGTATATGGTGTTAGCCTTAAAAACGCTCAAAGATCTCTATGGGGATCAAAAAGTAACCGAGACTTATGAGAAGGTTAAGCATATCTATAAGCCTTCTGCATTAGAGCATCCTCTGGAAATAGACCTGTCCGTTATGAATGAAAACAACCTCATGTCAACACTCATTCCACTTTTAAGACAATCGATTACAAATCAAGAAAATGTAACCTTCTCCTATACCAATGCCCAAAACGAATCCTATCTTGTAACCGCTGATATCTTACATGTTTATTATAAGTGGTATGCCTGGTATGCATTTGGCTACAACCATGATAAGCAAGCATTTCGCATGTACAAACTCAATCGCATGAGAAACTTACACTTAAACCCTAGCAAATGGTTACAACACTATGATATAAAAGAAGAACTCGAAAAATGCGAAGAAGCCCATAACAAAAATACAATTTCCGTTACTCTAGAATACCATAAAGAAATAGAGACACTTTTTCAAGAGTATTTCCCTACTTCAAGGCCAATAGCTGAAAAGCAAAATACAATCCTATGTGAAGTTATGATGAAAGCTAACGATTTTATGCTCTTCTCTATTCTTTTAGGGTTCGGCAATACGGTCAGAGTCTTATCCCCTCCTTCCTTTGCTTTACACATACAAAATCATTTAGAACAATCTTTAAATTTTTACAAGAACAGTGACAGCTAGTTGTCACTGTTCTTGTTTTATACTGCAACGTGTAAAGACTATTAAACACTTGATGAAAGGCATATAACATGAAAAAAACAATCTATCTTTATCTACTAGATACCATGGCTGATTGGGAAGCGGGATACATTTTACAAGCCTTAAGCATGCCACAAATGTTTCCACAACATACGCCACAGTATACTTTAAAAACAGTTGCAGCAACAAATGCTCCTATTAATAGCTTAGGAGGTCTAACTATTATCCCTGATTGCTCGCTTTCAGAGCTGGGTGATGATGAAGTAGCAGCCCTCCTATTACCGGGGGCAAATACATGGAATGATGCCATGCACACACCTATTTTAGAGAAAGTAATCTCGTATATCGAGAAAGGTATTTTAGTGGCAGCTATATGTGGTGCAACTTTGGCATTAGCTGACTTAGGTGTTTTAAATCATTGTTTACATACGAGTAACTCCTTAGAATATCTAGATGGTTTTTCTCCCGATTACAAAGGACATACACTTTACCAAAATGACCTTTCTGTTAGAGACCATCACATCATAACTGCAAGCTCTGCTGGTAGCTTACTATGGGCTAAGCAAATATTAGAGTATCTGGATATATACTCACCTAAAACTATAGAGGCTTGGCATCAATACTACCTAACAGGTAATGCGGAGTATTTCACGGAATTAGTATCCTCATTTAACGCTTAGAACAAATTAAATTCCCTATAAAGCTCCTCTCTCTCTACCCCTATCA
Organism: Holtiella tumoricola; assembly: GCF_027857615.1. NCBI lineage: Bacteria > Bacillati > Bacillota > Clostridia > Lachnospirales > Cellulosilyticaceae > Holtiella > Holtiella tumoricola. The sequence goes on along the minus strand of NZ_JAQIFT010000036.1, from coordinate 17,201 downwards.
AAAAAATCAAGACTTAAAGATTTTTAATGCCTCTAATCCTTGATTTTATGTTGATTATTTTACTAATTTCACAACTGTTTCAACGTGGGTTGAGTGCCGGTGGTAGTCATAATGGATGTAGTTTGTTTACCTAAAAAATTGATAATCCTATTTTCTGTTAAAACAGTTCTCCCCACGGTATGTACTCAAAATTTTTTCTGTCATATTTCGCATCAATAATTTTATTTATAAGTTCATATGTTATAGATTCCATTTTGGGGATGAGTTGTGCTACTTCATTTATAGCTTCAGCTGTAGTATCCTTGCCCCCATGTACTATGCAACTTCTCATATCGTGCATATCATCTATCCAGTTATCGGGTAGATTCCAATTTTCCACCTCACCATAACACTCAATAAAGCATTGGTATATTTTATTTTTAACACCTTGCCTGGTACGTTCATTTTCATGATGATATGCTTTTCCTATAATCTCTATCGCATTCCAATATGCAACAAACTTATCAAGCATATTAGGTGTATATTTGCCCTTGGAATACCAACCAATCGCTTTCAGTAGAATAGGTTCCTCTATTTCAAATTTTCTGGCCATATTAAATGCCTCTATAAAATCCGATTTTTCAAGTCTTCTTCTAGTATTTATTTTCCCACCTGTAAATACCCCATCATCATGACTAACTAAAATAAGAGGTATATTATTATTAAGAGATAGTACATCTACCATCTTCCCGAAAAATACATGTGCAACAATTTCTGCAATCTGACTATCTACTGCATATGCTGTTATGGTTGCATTAATTCCAGTAGAACTATTCTCTAAATGAATGTCACTATAGAATTGCTATTCATCAAATCCTTTCTCTTGTTTAAAGTTAATTACATCTGATATACAGATTGATCCCATAATATCAATATCAACTTCCCATACCTTTTTTATAGACATAATTCCATTATCCTCTCGCCTTTAATCTTTTTACATTTATATTTCAAGTTCAAGCACTCGATAATAACTACTCTTGATAGTTCTTAAAAAGTTCACTAAATACGATATCTTCAATTTTTCTTTTAATATCTCTCAGATTCCTGTACTTAACAAGTATATTTAATTCTTGTTTGACATTTTCAAGTGCTACATTTATCTCAAACTTATCTTGTAATTTCTTAACTAAGCCCTCAGAAGTAATTTGGATAAACTGCATTTTTTCTTCTATTGGTAAGTCAGTAAAGTAATAAACCATATCAAATCTAGACTTCAATGAATTTGGTATATGCTTTTGGTATTGTTCTTGTGACATATTTGAAGTGAATATAATTATATATCCATTCAAATTATGTTCAATTCCGTGTCGATCTGTAAAAATACCATCTTCTAACAACTCATAAAAAAAGTTATACACACTTGGTGTTGCTCTTTCAAATTCATCTATAAGTATTACCTTAGACTTTGACGAACTTATTTTGTTGATTAGCTCTCCACTCTCTTCACTACCAATATATCCCAACGGAGAACCTATCAAACTATTTAAAACTCCTTCTGTAGAGTAATTACCAAAATTTATCTTTACCAACGCTTCCTCTGGATATATTATCCCTGAAACAATTTTTGCAAATTCAGTCTTTCCTATTCCCGAATCACCACATAGCAATATTGACAGGATTTTTCTCTCTTTCATCTTATTTAGAAAAGAAAACTTTACTAGATTATGTCTAAAATCTTCTTTAAATATATCATGCCCCTTAAGCGTTGCATTAATTTCATCTACAAGTGCATGCACTTGTTTTATATCAATTCCTTCTATATCTGGTACAGTAACTTCACTTTCACAACCAATATTGTCTAACTCTACTGAATCAGCAAATATGAGTGGAAAAAGCTCAAGAGTGTCTGAAATTAAACTATATTCTAAAGTAAATTTCAAAGGTTTAATCTTAGTAATATGATAAATTAATACTTCAAATACAAAAACAAGGTCTTTCCTTACTTTTAATATTTTGACAAGCGAAGATATATCTACATATTCGATTTCATTCTTTAATAATCTATTAGCAATCTGCTCCATATCATACTTAATACGTATTCCTTCAAACTCCTCAACTAAATTAGATAAAGAAATTAGCATACCTCTCTGTGTTAATTCTTTAGCTGTTGCTGAATTTTTGTATGTATACAAACTGATTGAACTACATATTTCTCTCTCTTCATTGAGCTCTTTACCATTTATTATTTCTTTGACTTCCACTTCATTAACACTGGTTTGAATAAAGATATTTATATTCTCTTCCTCAAAAAGGTGGGGAAATACTTCATTAAAGCAATTTAAATAATCTCTATGCAAACAAAAATGAATGTTACTATTCATTTCAGATAATGCCCATAGGTATCTTTCAGTAAAAATACGATAGTAATTTCCATCCTTAATTATACCTGTAATATCTATTACTAAATTATTGAGATATTGTGAATGTAAGTCTCTAACGCCTTCTATGTTATCAGCTAAGTATAAAAAATAACTTATACTTACAAAATGATATTCCCCCATGCTTTCTTTTAGTTCTTTTAAATTGTTCTGGTTATAAATATATAATATTGAAGTTATTCTATTCATATTTTTTTAAATTCAACTCCTGTATAACGGCAATTACATCTATTAGATGTAGTTTGTCATTTAGTTTTTTATGACAGAATTCAAATGGTATGTTGGGTGTAATCGAAGCCATATGACTCAACTTCATCTTCCCTACTTGTTCACTGTTTTGTATCTCTTGCCTATATGAATCAGACATTAACTCTAAGAATTTTGAAGAAATACTATCTCTCTTGGAAAAATCAATTTCTCCTCGATATATACCTATCAAACTTAACTTACCTAATTGTAAATCATTATGTTGATACCCATTTTCAAAGTTATCCGTATATTTATAAGGGAACTGAATAATATATTTATTTGAAATATCTTTTTCAGCCACGGTATTTGTATATGCAAAAGTATAATCTATAGTAAAATCATCTAACATCTTCTCCATCATTTTATTAAGATTAATTTCTACAGCATCATTGCTTTGATTTTTAATTTTACTATCTTGAAGTATGTTTAGAATCATTACAGTATCATCTATATTCGTTTGTTGTAACTCAATGTTCTCAAAAATTGTTAGATCTCCAACATTTAATCTCTCTAATTGGGATTTATTTTTTTTAGCAGTTTCATATATTCTTCTAAGCATAATTGATTTTGTAGTTTTTACGTCAAAATTCTCATATACCCTTTTCTTAGAGGTATCTTCTATTGAGTAACCCGATTCAGAATACAGGCTCTCTTTCTTTCCCCAACTAAAAGAAGTGTTTCTCTTCAGAAGCTCTTCAGAAACTTGCTCACTCTCAATTGTCTTCATTATTTTATTATCAATAAGCATTGCAATCTCATGAGCTTTAGAAGTATTTATATAAAACAAGTTAAATAGTTTATCGTTTGTAAAATCTTGAACTTCATTTTCTATTGATTTTTTTTCATACAGTAATACACTCAAAGCAATGAAAAAGAGTGCTATAACAACAACCGCTATTTCTTCAAAGTTAAGTAATACCCACCTGCCTATAAAATCAACTTTTATAAAGCTAAAGAATAACACCAGTGATATGAGGCTTGCTATTGCAATCTGAAAAGAAGTAATATAAGCTTTTCTCATTTGTTTGCAAATAAATATTGTAAGCAAACATACAAACACAGGTATTACTATCCAATATTCTTGAACTCTAAAGTTTATAAACACTCTATATATTGCACTATCGATAAGAACAAATATCAACGAACAAACTCCTATAACAAACATTTCAAGGCATAGAATTGATTTACATTTTTCTTTCATATATTTCACCCTTAATTCCCCTTTTCCTCGACCATTTTCTCTCTATTCTTTCATTTTATTATACTATTGTATAGAAAAAAAGACCAGCACCGAGCCAGCCTTTACTTGATATGATTGTTTTCTAAATATGTATCATATGTTTTAATACCTACCTCCTTAGCTGATTCCACATTTAAGTGTTTTTTCAACCGCTCAACTTCCTCTACTGGCTTCCTATATTGTATGTACACTTCTTTTGTTTTTGTAAAAGATTCACTACTTTCATGCAAAGCTTCTATCATCTTATTCAGTATAAATCCATAAACTTCGCTGCTAGTATCAATATCATCTTTAGTTGTTGTAACAGGAAGCATTAATAGATTCTCTGCTTTAGCATTTACATATCCCCTAAATTCCTGAAATAAATGATCATCCCAAACATTTGTTTTACCTACTTTATTTAACATCCCCCATCCGGTTAGCTCACTTTTATCCGCCAAGACAACAATGTTCTCATTTAATGCAATCTGCCATCCACTCTCTTCCAAACAAGCTTCTCCTCGTTTTACAGTAACTTCAACATCTATATTTTTATACGTATATTCTTTTCTATAGATTTCTTTTTGAGATACTGTTGTATTGTTTATCTTAATTGTATTGATCCATATCTCTAAACCACTATTTATCTCTTTTCTGTACTGTTTTTCTACCATCTTACATAACTTTGTCAAAAACTCCTTATCATTAAATCTCTTAGCAATACCTTTGTCTAATTGCTTTATGGAAATGGTAGTACCTATTCCATTCCTTACTCTTCTTAAGCTCTCAACTTCTATCGTCCAATCTTCTTGTTTTAACCACTTGTCAACATCCAGTTTTACTTTAAATCTACTATCCTCAGTAGCCGACTGGATATGTATATGCTTGCCTATTTTGAAAAAAGCCCTTTTCATTCCTATACCAAAACCACCTGACGAATAACTTTCTAAATGATCGTCATTGTTACCAAATCTAAATACATATCTCTCTGCTTCTTCTAGTGATATTCCGCCACAGTTATCTTCTATCATATAATCGTACTTAGAAAAAAATATCTTTATGTAATATCCCCTATAACTATCAACTTTTCTATGTCTCTTTGCTCCACCAATTGAGTTGTCTATTAAGTCCATTATGCATTTTTCAATGCTTATATCTCTAGTTATAGAATCTACAAAAAACTTCTTAGTTGGCGAAATATCGACTATACTTTTATTAGACATCATATTATCCCCCATTATAAACATACCCGTTATAAAAGTATATTAATTGTACTAGATTTTTAGTATACTTTTAAGTTATAACTCCACACTCTACCCCTAACTAAAAAATCAAGGCTTACAGGTTTTTTAACGCCTGTAAGCCTTGATTTTACGTTCATTATTTAACTAATTTCACAACCGTTTCACAATGAGTCGTATGTGGGAACATATCCACTGGTTGTACTTTTTCAACTTTATAGCCTTGTTGATCTAAATACCCTAAATCTCTTCCCAGTGTTGCTGGGTCACAAGATACATAAACAATTTTCTTAGGATTCATTTTTACAAGGGTTTCAAGTAATGCTTGGTCGCATCCTTTTCTTGGTGGGTCTACAACGATTGTATCTGCTGTTAGACCATTTGCATATTGTTCTGGAATCACTTCTTCAGCTTTTCCTACGAAGAACTCTGCGTTATGAATATCATTAAGAGCTGCATTTTCACGTGCATTTTCAATGGCTGGTGCTACAATCTCTACACCATATACTTTCTTTGCTTTTTGTGCTAAGAAGAGAGAAATAGTCCCAATACCACAGTAAGCATCCCATACTGTCTCACTGCCTTCAAGTTCAGCGTATTCTAATGCTTTGTCGTAAAGCACTTTAGTTTGCTCTGGATTGACTTGGAAGAAGGAAAGAGCAGAGATTTTGAATTTTAAGTCTCCAATGGTATCAATGATATAGTCTCTTCCTTCAAGGACTTTAACTTCGTGTCCTAAAATGACATTGGTTTTTGCTTTGTTAATGTTAAGTAACACACTTGTTAGGCCTTCTACTGCATGTAAAGCTTCTAGTAATTTGTCGCTGTGTGGAAGCTCATTGCCATTAACCACTAAGCATACCATTACTTCTCCAGTATAGAAACCTGTCTTGATCATGAGGTGTCTTACTAAGCCCTTATGTGTTTCTTCATCATAGATGGATATATTGTTTACTTCTAAAAAGTTTCTTACGATCTCAATGATTTGCTCGCAACGTTTGTCTTGAATCCCACAAGTTGACCAATCTACAACTTTGTGGGTACGGCTCATATAGAAACCAATTTGTACTTTCCCATTTTCCTTGCGAATAGGGTATTGGGCTTTGTTACGATAATGTGCTGGTGCTTCCATCCCTAGGGTTGGAAGGACTTCTATATCTTTAAGTCCACCAATACGTGTAAGGGCATTATATACCTTGCTTTGTTTCCATTCGAGCTGTGCTTCATAGCTCATATGTTGAAGTTGACAGCCACCGCATTTAGTTGCTACTTCACAAGTCACTTCACTTCTTCTTGGTGATGGACTAAGAATCTTTTCGATCTTTCCATAAGCTAGATTCTTTTTTACTTTAAGTATTTTAACTTCTAACTGATCACCTGTTATAGCTTCAGGCACAAAAACAACGAAGTCATTGATTTTTCCAACGCCTTCTCCATTTGTCCCTATATCTGTAATCGTCATCTCATAAAATTTATTTTTCTCTACTGACATCTTTCTTCTCCTGGTCTTTAATGAAAACTTGGTGTTTCGCCTTCTTCATCTTTAAGTAATGTACGAATAGCTTTGGCTATTGCTTTTTCTTCTACTTCTTGCATCTTTGTTGTAAGATTACGTTGGATGAAATGATCAAGTAAATTTGAACGTTGTGGTTGTACTTTTTTATTAGTGTTATCTTTTTCTCCCATTTCTAATCCTCTTCCTCGCATTCACATACCGTATATTGGCAAATACAATTTCTGCATTTAATATAGCTTTTTGTCTCATTTGTCTTATACTTTCCCTCTAGCATCAGGTGCATATCACGTAATGTATTTTTCACCATAAGGCGATGCTTATAGGTATTACGTATTTTAAAAGTTTTGTTGCTATAAACTAACTTACCATAAGGTGGTTTCTTGCCATACACAGCTTCTACAAGTAAAAAATACGCCAAAAGCTGCATCATATCCCCCTCATGTGGTAAGTCTTCTTTGGCAACACCACTTTTGATTTCAAAAGGTATATAACGTCCTGTTAAAAATGTCTTAAATATATAATCGGGCTTGCCTTGTAAGTCATATTCCTCTGATACTAGCATCTTGCCACCATTCTCATCTGTATAAATCATCCGTGCAAAAGGTAAACCGACTTGCATTTTCTGCTTACAAGATATACTTGGTCTAAATAAGTAATAACAAAGAAAAAGGCCACAAGCTCCTAATAATAGTGCTTCTCCTATTTCCATATACTTACTCCTTTAAATATAAGGATTAATAGACCGATAAGGATAATAATCCTTATAACTTTCATAATTCGATATCTAAAGTGATAAGACGTATGGTGCTTCATCCCTTTTGTAAAGTGTTCCGTATGCTCACTATGCTCTATGTCTAGTGCCTCATACATCTGGGTTAAACTTTTTGCCCCATATACTCTTTTGTAATACCATTGGTTAGGACAATACATAAAACGATTCAGCTCGTTGGCTGAAATACGGGTACTACTTTTTTTCATAGCATTGAACGTCTCATATTTCTTGTTAAAATTTTGTTGTATCCTAGACTTGGCTCATTTGGATCTGAGTTTCTAAGCATTTCTTCAAACATTTTCAGCTTAGAATCACTATAGTCTGCAAGGTGCACAATCATGGCTTCAATACATTTTGGACGTTTTGGTGAACCATATTCATATTCACCATGGTGAGAAAGAATAATATGTTTAAGAAGGAGTAACGCTTCTTGTGATAATTCTTCTATATTTGCTTTGGCTTCATTTACTTTTTCAACACCTAGCATAATGTGACCTAGTAATTGGCCTTCGTCTGTATAATCATTCTTTGGAAAAGCTGAAAGTTCATAGATTTTACCTATGTCATGTAATAAGCACCCTGCTACTACTAAATCTACATTCACAGGTTCATAACGGCTGGCTAAAAACACACCGATTTCAGCAACGCTTACTGTATGTTCTAATAAACCACCTAAGTAAGCATGGTGTACGGATTTGGCTGCTGCTCCAGACATAAAGTATTTATAAATGATGTCATCATAAAAGATTGCTTCTAATAGTTTTTTGATGCCTGGGTCTTTGACCTCATCAATTCTACTAAATAATTTTTCTTCTAAGACTTTAATATCTTTAGGTGTATGAGGAAGTAAATTTTTAAGTTCATAACTGCCTTCTTCCGCACGTTTAATCTTTCCAATATTCGCTTGTAGATTGTCTTGATATAATACAACCTCTGCTTCTACTGAAACCACATCATCTACATTAAATTCTTCAATCCCTGGATGAATTGCCCAGATCTTACCTTCTATTATCCCTGTTGCATCTTGAAGCTTCACAGTAAGATAATCTTTTCCATTTTTATTTTTAAGCATTTGCTTATATTTACATAGATAGCATCCTTGCATCTTCTCTTCTGATTTTAAGTCAACTATAAGGCTCATTTCATCCACTCCTTTATGCCCCATTGTAACATAAATGGAAGCATTATAAAAGACGATGAATATCATTCATCGTCTTTTATAATGTTATTGATTTTGACTTTGAAGCTGCGCTTGACTCTTGCCTCGAAGTTTAACATCTAAATTCACTTTTTCTGAACCACGTACTACTTTAAGAGAAACTTGGTCGCCTACTTTTTTCTCTAAAAGAAGTGCTTTAAGTTCTTCCATTGTAGCAATTCTTGTGCCATCGAATTCAATAATAATATCGCCTTGTTGTATACCTGCTATAGCTGCACTACTACCTGGTTGTACTTGAACAATCATAATCCCTACAGGAATATCATAGTAATTGCCTAACTCTTCAGTTAAGTTTTCCCCTACAATACCCAGTACTGGACGGTCAATACTACCATTTTGCATCAGCTCATCTACAATAGGTTTAACATCATTGATTGGAATAGCAAAGCCCATTCCTTCAATTTGGCTATCTACTAATTTGATGGTATTAATCCCAATAACTTCTCCTGATGGTCCAACAAGAGCACCACCACTATTACCTGGGTTAATGGCAGCATCTGTTTGAATAAGGTTAAGCTTTTGGTCTGTTAAGTTAATCTCACGGTCAAGTGCACTAATAACCCCTACAGTTACTGTATTTTCATAGGCTTCATCAATAGGTGTACCAATAGCCACTGCTAAGTCCCCTACACGTAGTGTATCATTATCACCCAGTGCAGCTGGTTGGATTTTGTCTACGATCTCTGTTGGTACATCTGCCTTATTAACCGCTACAACGGCAATATCTGTAACTGTATCGTAACCTACAATCTCTGCTGGCACTTTTGTATTGCCAAGGAAGGTCACTGTTAATGAACTTGCCCCTTCTACAACGTGTGCATTAGAAATAATGAAGATTTTATCACCATCTGTTTTAAAGATAACCCCTGAACCAAGTCCTTCTTGATTGAATTCACCAGCCCATGTTGTTACAATCTTATTGTTTTTAATAGATACAACAGATGGTCCTACATTGGCTGCAATATCTGCTATGGAGTTATTCACATAAACAGGGGCTACATAACCTGTAGATTGGGCAAAAGAACTATTGTTGTTGCCCCCATTTGTTGAAGAATCACTAAATTCCATACCGTATTTATCTGTATACAGTTGTTTGGCTAAAGGTGCTGTAAATGCATAGCCTGCTCCAAGAGAAGCACCACCTACAAGACTTACGATGGTAAGACCTGCTACAAATTTACCAAATCCTCCTGAAGATTTTTTCTTACGAGGTGCCTTTTTCTCTTTAATGGTCTCATGGTAGTAGGTATTATTCTCATCCATAATAGGAGGAAGAGGATTGGTACTACTTGCCACTTTTGGCTCTTCTGTATAGCTTCCAGCTTGCCCATTTTGTGTGTAATCTGTCTGACTTTGATTATTTGCTGAATTGTTAGATGTATAAGATCCTTGTTGTGATGTATATGCAGGGTTAACTGGTGTATAGTTTGCCTGTTGTGTTACATTCCCTTGCTCCACGGTTGAAGGTACTGTTTGTTTGTCTGTATTGTTGCTATTTACATTTATAGATTCTGCTGGCTGAACTTGATCAGCTGGTATCCCTTGTGCATCTGGTATCGGTGTATAAGGTACATCTATTATTTTGTTATTTTCATTTGATTCATTTCTATTATTATTATCTTGCATCAAGATCGCCTCCATTTACAATTCGTTTTTGATAACTGTAGTATAGGTTCGGATTTTGAATAGTGTATGAATACAATGTAAAAAGAAGGTAGTATTATTTTGAACTAAACTTTAGAAAGTGTGAAGTAAAATGTAACAGGTTCACCTTCATTTGAAATAATACCTAGTTCTTCATTATGCTGACGGATTGTTTCCTTTACAATCACAAGGCCGATGCCCATTCCTGTCTTATCCTTACCCCTTGATAGATCAGACTTGTAGAATCTCTCCCAAATATTCTTTTGATCTTCTTTCGAAATACTTGGACCGCTATTTCTAATATAAATCCAAACTTTATTTTGTTTTGCTACAGTTTCTACTTCAATTGTTCCCTGATTATTAACAAATTTAAACGCATTATCTAACAAATTTTGAACAACTCTTGCAATTTTTTCTGGATCTGCAAATACCATCTGCTCTTTTTTATCAAATAATACGTCTACCTTCACTTCTTTATCCTTTGTAATTTGTTCAAAGTTATCAAGAAGGTCTCGGATCATCTCATGTAGATTAAATTCCATTTTCTTAAGCGGTAAGTTGCCTTCTTCCATACGACTCAATTCTAAAATGTCATTGGTCATCTTAATCATACGTTGAGATTCATTTAAAACAATACGTAGATACTTGTCATGCTTCTCAGGTGGAATGGTACCATCTAATATGGCTGTCACAAAACCTTGAATAGATGTAAGAGGTGAACGCATATCGTGAGAAACATTGGCTATAAAGGCTTTACGATTGGCGTCAATTTTATCTAGCTCTTCTGCCATATAGTTGAGGGATTCGCCAAGTTGAGCAATTTCATCTTCCCCCTCAACATCTATACGCTTAGCAAAATCACCATTTGCAATTTTCTTAGCTACTTGATTCATTTCTTTAAGGGGTTTACTCATACGCTTTGAAGTATAGTAAATTAAAATAAAGATAATACCTGCTGTTACAAGAACAGCCTTTGCCAAGATACTTCTTACTTCATCAATCAGTGTCAGGATCTGCGGCATTGGTGTATGAATAAATAGGGCAAGCTCTACTTGGCCACCTATTTCAATAGGATAGCCTACAGTGAGTACAGGGGTAGAAAAGTACTGTTCAAAGCCTGTTTCGCGAGAAATAATATTCCCTTCAAAGACTTTCTCAATGATTTCAGGGTTAGCTAACTTACGGTCTAAAATCATAGAATCTTCTTTGCCTGAGACCATTTGCATTTTATGGTCTTTACCTACTATCCAAGTTGTTGCATCTAAATAACTATCTAATACTTTAATTCTAAGTGTGACACGGTCTAATACTGAACTAATGGATTGATGCATTTCACCAACCTTTTGATATTCTTCAGCAATCAGCTCTGCTTGCTTAATCATAATGTTTTCTGTGTAGTCCACATAGTAACGTTGAAAAGCATTAGAAAAAATAGTGAAGAAGAAAACAAACGTAACAATTAAAATACCGATATAAAGGGTTAAAAGTTTATTAAATAAAGAAGAGAATAGGACTCTCTTCTTTACTTTTCGAACTTGTACCCTACTCCCCATACTGTTTTTATGCTCCATGGATGATCACCTTCAAATTTGTCTCTTAACCTTTTAATGTGTACGTCAACTGTACGTGTATCGCCTACAAAATCATAGCCCCAGATTTTGTCTAAAAGCTGTTCTCTTGTAAATACTTGCTTTGGATGGCTTGCTAAAAAGTATAGAACTTCTAACTCTTTTGGTGGTAACTCTAAGATATTACCTTGATAGGTTACAGAGTAGTTATCTTTATCTACGATTAAGTCTTCAAGGACAATACGATTTTTTGTTTCAGTAGGTTCTGCTTCTTCTTTTACTGTACGACGGAGTACAGCTTTGACACGGGCAATTAATTCTTTTGGATCAAATGGTTTGGCAATATAGTCATCTGCGCCTAACTCAAGCCCTAATACTTTGTCAAACACATCACATTTTGCTGTAAGCATAATGATAGGGGTTTTACTTGTACGTCTAATGTATTTACATACGTCATAACCATCCATCTCTGGTAGCATGACATCAAGTAAGATTAAATCTGGTTTATAAGATTCAAATGCATCTACAGCTTGTTTCCCACTGTAAACTTCTTGTGTGTCATAGCCTTCCTTTTGAAGATAGAGCGAAATGAGCTCTGCAATATTGGTATCGTCATCTACAACGAGAATTTTACTTTTGTTCATTAAGACTTCCTCCTTTGTCTCGTTTAATCTATTTCTACAATTATTTAATTTCTACAACCGTTACACCCATCTCACCTTCACCATATACACCTGGGCGATGAGAAGCAATATGTGGGTGACGACGTAACATCTGTGTGATGGCCTGTCTTAAGGCACCTGTACCTTTACCATGGATAATAGTCGCTTGCTTTAAACCTGCTAAATACGCATCATCTAAATATTTATCTACAATAGGTAAGGCTTCATCTACCATTAGACCACGTACATCTATTTCTGTTTTAATATTCATTGTTTTACTTACTGCATGAGAATTACCTGTTGCTCTTGTTCTATTTTTCTTAACTGGTGCTTTTGGTGCCTCCTCTTCATCTACACGCTGTAAATTAGAAATATGCACTTTCATTGGTAAAATACCAATTTGAACTTTGGCGTTGCCTGCACTATCTGGTACTTCAAGAATCACCCCTTGTTGCATTAAGTTGGTTACAAGTACTTTTTCGCCCACTTCAATGTTTTTAATTGGCTTCTTGTAAGTATGTTTTGGCCCAATGGCTCTTTGTATTTTATTTTGTCTTTGCTCAACACCTTCTGATACTTTTTTCTTCGCATCATGTAAGCCTTTTTCATCAATAACAACGCGTGCTTCTCTAGCTGCTTGACGTACTTCTTTTAACATCTCATCTGTTTCTTTTTGAACATCACGAAGCAGCTGGGCTGCCTTTTCATTGGCACGTTCCATAATACGTTGTTTGGATTTTTCAAGTTTCTTACGTTCTTTTGTAATCTCTTCTTTAAAGTGTTCAGCTTCTTTTCTAAAGGTTTCTGCTTTTTCTTTTTCAATTTCAGCCATACGTTTGCTATATTCTAGCTCAACTAAAATGTCTTCCATCTTAACATTTTCTTTGTGTAAGAACTGCTTTGCATCTTCAATGAGATGTTCTGCTAAACCAAGCTTCATAGAAATAGCGAAGGCATTACTTTTTCCTGGTACACCTATGAGTAATTTGTAAGTTGGTCTTAAAGATTCTACATCAAATTCACAGCTTGCATTTTCTACACCTTCTGTAGAAAGGGCATAAAGCTTCAGTTCACTATAGTGGGTTGTCGCTACTGTACGAATTTGTTGCTTACGTAAGTGTTCTAGAATAGACATAGCAAGTGCCGCCCCTTCAACTGGGTCAGTTCCTGAACCTACCTCATCTAAAAGAATCAGTGAGTTTAATGTCATTTGATCTAAAATACGTACTAAGTTGGTCATATGTGCAGAGAATGTACTTAAGCTTTGTTCAATACTTTGTTCATCCCCTAAGTCTGCAAAGACATCATCAAAGACATTGACAATACTACCTTCAGCAGCCGGAATTTGCATCCCTGCTTGTGCCATTAAAGTAAATAGACCTAAAGTCTTTAATGTGACTGTTTTACCCCCTGTATTCGGACCTGTTATAAGAAGGGTTGTAAATTGGTCCCCCACATAAACATCAATCGGTACAACTTCTTTTTGATCTAAAAGTGGATGTCTTGCTTTCTTTAAGTGGATAAAGCCTTTGTGATTAAGTCCTGGCTCACGTGCATCCATTTTAAGCGCACATTCAGCTTTCGCAAAAATCACATCAAGACATGTAATTTGCTCAAAGTTTACAAGGACATAAGGTGCAATATCTGCAACTAAGTTTGTAAGTTCTGTTAAAAGTTTTTCAATTTCCTCTTCTTCTTTCATATGAAGACTCTTTAAGCTATTGTTCAGTTCAACAACTGCCATTGGCTCCATAAATACGGTTGCACCTGTAGAAGATTGATCATGGACAATCCCTTTAAAGGCATTTTTGTATTCTACCTTAATCGGTACACAAGAACGACCTTGTCGCATGGTTACAACCGTTTCTTGAAGCATATCTTGATATCTTGAAGAATAAAGGATACCATGAATAGTCTCTTTAATCTTACCTTCTGCAGACTTAATTTGTCTGCGAATTTGATAAAGTTCTGGTGTTGCATCATCTGCATACTCATTAGGCGCTACAATACAGCGGCTGATTTCACGTTCAACATCATTATAAACACCAATTGCTTCAAAGTATTTTTCAAGATGTGGTGATTTAACTTCTTCACAATCTTCTTTATAATAATTTTTGACACGTCTACTTGTTTTAAGTAAGCTTGCTATATTTAAAAGATCATCTCCACTTAAAATCGCTCCAATTTCTACACGTTTAATAGCTGTAAAAATTTCCTTTGCATTACTTAATGGGAGTTTGCCCTTTTTCACGCTCATGCTTAAAGCTTCTGAAGTTTCTTTTTGTAGTTTAGTAACCTCTTCAAATGAAGAGCTTGGTAAAAGTTGTTCAATACGTGCTTTACCTGCTTCGGTTACTGCATGTCCAGCAAGTATCGCTCTAATTTTATGAAATTCTAATTTTATTAACGCTCTCTCGTTCATAACTTCCTCTTTTATTAATTTGACATCATTATTTTGATTATTTTTATCCTTATTATTGCACATTTTTAACTTTTTGAAAACTATAAAGGAGACGTTACACTAAATTTAGTATGGTGTCTTCCATTTTTTTAATACCTATAATAAATAAAAGGAGGCTGTTCAATTGAACAGCCTCCTTTTTCTATAATACACGTATTGCTTTGACGAAGTTACGGTCATAGTATGGACTCTTAAGATTACTAATGGTTACACCACGATCACTTTCAGAATGGATAAACTTACCGTTTCCAACATAAATTCCTACATGTGAAATATTTCCTCTATTGATGCCATTGGTATCAAAGAAAAGCAAATCGCCTGTACGAAGCTGATTCACACCTACTTCAGGACCATCTGTAGCCTGCATATAAGATACACGGCTAATATCTACATCAAATGCTTTAAATACTTGTTGGGTAAAACCTGAACAGTCTACCCCTGCCCTTAAGTTGTTGCCACCCCATACATAAGGTGTACCTATAAACTTCATACCATATTCTACAACTTCCTCACCCTTTACTTTTGTATAAGGGATAAGGTCTTTGCGGGCTACCTCAACATACTGGTTATAAACCCAGCCTTCTTTATCATCTATGATTACTTTGTACCATTCATCATTCTTGCCAACAACCTTGATGGCTTGATTACTTACCTTGCCGATTACTTTTGCTTGAATATCTGGATGGTTACGTATATTGACTTCCTTACTGGTTACCTTACCTGTCATTCCTACAGTTTGAGGAAACAAGGCTCCCTGTTTAGTCTCAGCAGCATATACTGTGGTGCCTATGCAAAGTAACATACTCATGGCTAATATATGCAGTTTGGTTTTTTTCATAATTTCCTCCTGTATCTTTTCAAATCTTGCTATAGTATGCTCGACTTTCAAATTTTTTATACATAGAGGAATTATTTTTTTATAAAATACCTTTTACCACTGTAAACGATGGAGTTCGCCTGTCTTTTGTAAAAGTTTATAATCTGTTTGGCGAAGTGCTTCATAAAGGACAACAGCAACTGAGTTTGAAAGATTTAAAGAACGTGCACTTTCAATCATTGGAATACGTACACAAGTGTCCTCATAGTTGACAAGAATTTCTTCTGGTATCCCTGCTGATTCCTTTCCAAACATGATATAAGCATCTTCTTCATATTCTACTTCAACATGTGTATGATGCGCTTTTGTTGTTGCCATAAAGATTTTAGGGTTATTATTTTTCTCTAAAAATTCTTCGAAGTTCTTATATGTTCTAACATCCAATAAATGCCAGTAGTCAAGTCCTGCACGCTTTAAAGCTTTCTCATCAATTGAAAAACCTAGTGGCTCAATAAGATGAAGTGTTGCACCTGTTGCAGCACATGTACGTGCAATGTTCCCTGTATTTTGTGGAATTTCTGGTTCGTGTAATACAATATGCATAGTGTCATGCCTCCTTATTCTCTATGCCCATTATAGTACACTTTATTTTCTTTTATCAAGTTCACTTTGCACATCTTCCCAGCAAACCCCTTCTTCTACCATCAATACGGTTAAATGATACATTAAATCTGCAATTTCTCCTGTCAATTCTTCTGGATTTTTATCTTTTGCAGCAATGATGACTTCTGAAGCTTCTTCCCCTACTTTTTTAAGAATTTTATTGACACCTTTTTCAAATAGATAATTGGTATATGAGCCTTCTTGTGGGACTAACTTACGTTCTAAGATAGTCTCTTGTAATTCGGTTAGCATATTATGCCCACTTGCTTTGCGTGCTAGTGATGTCACTTGTACATTTCCTATACGGTCTAAGGTTGTGAAGAAGCAAGTTGCATGACCTGTATGACAAGAGATCCCCCCTTCTTGATCAATTTGAATCAGTAATGTATCTCCATCACAGTCTACACTCATACTTTTTAAATATTGAAAATGTCCTGAAGTCTCCCCTTTAAGCCATAAGCTTTTTCTTGAGCGACTATAGTAGTGTACTTTTCCTGTTTCTAATGTTTTTTCTAGTGCTTCTCTATTCATATAGGCCAACATTCTTACCTTTTTTGCATGTGCATCTTGTGTAATCACAGGTACTAGACCTTTTTCATCAAATCTAATCTGATTTAAAAATTCTTGTTGTGTCATTTCTTTCACCCTTTTTCTTTTACTTTATTCAATGTAAGCTATCTTTCTATTTTCATCTTTATCTCTTCTCTTAATATATTGCTCATTACTTAATTTTTATTATCTTTCCTCTATAGG
>NZ_JAQIFT010000035.1:0-15973 GCF_027857615.1 Holtiella tumoricola | reverse complement strand
TGGATATAAATAAGAATTTATCGTAATGGTAAAAGTTTTTTAGTTATATCCATAACGTAATGGTAACAAATAAATACTCAATCTATTACCATAACCACTAAATCTATAGAAAAAGAGGTTATGAAAATGCCAAAGAAATCCATTCAACTTAAACAACTATCATCATCAAATACAAGTCAAATGATAGAATCATTTATTACAAATTGTAAAGTAAGAGGACTTAGCCAAAGCACACTATATAATTATGAACATACTTCTAAACTTTTTAATGAAGTAATCAATAAAAATATTGATAATGTTACATCTAGCGATATAGATAAATTTATTTTATATTTACGTGCCAGAGGTAATAATAATACATCTATACGTACTAGAATTAAATCATTAAAGGCTTTTCTCTCATATTGTAATGTAGACGTAGTAATACCAACTATAAAGGCTGAAAACTCTATTAAAACGCCTTACACAGAAGATGAAATACAACTACTTTTAAAGAAACCAACGATAAATTCTTATACACAATGGAGGAATCATGCTATTGTATCGACCTTTTTAGGCACAGGTATAAGATGCAGAACACTTCTAAATTTGAAAATCAAAGATATTGACTTTAATCAAGGTACTATATACTTAGATACAACCAAAACAGGCAAAAAGTATCATGTGCCACTATCCACTACGCTAAAGCAAACATTAAAACATTACCTATCATTATTTGACCATGAGATGGAAAGCTATTTGTTTATGTCACTATATGGAGAACAACTTACAAGAGAAGGTCTCAAGCAAACGATAAGGGATTATAACCTAAAAAGGGGGGGTATCAAAAACAAGTGTCCATTTGTTCAGACATACATTTGCTATAAACTACTTACGCAATGGTGGCAATATAGCTTTTCTCCAACAAATTTTAGGTCATAGTAGCATAGAAACAACACGTATGTATCTGCATATTACCAGTGAAGATTTACAACAAAACTTTGATGATTTTTGTACTTTAGATAATGCAAAACGCAAAGGAATAAAATTGAAAATGTAATGTATTCATAGGGAGTGCCGATCTGACACTCCTTATCCTATATCTTATAATACCAATTGTATTGATTTTGTAACTACTACCCCTTTTACATCAGCTGATAAAGTAAAGGTCTTATTTGCTTGACTTGAACTTTCACATATTAAGGTACAAGTTGTATTTGTAGAAGATATAATTTTTACGTAACTATTATCTACTGACCACGCGGTAGTAGGATTTACAACTCCTGTCAAAGTATAACTTTCCTCCCATCCTAAGTACATCTTACTTTCTCCCTCGATTGTTCCTGTAGGTATTGGCACCTCTTTAAATGTAGCACTTATTGTATGATTATCTTGTACATTCTCAAAAGTATATCTATTTTCATTTAGAAGGATATTTTCCCCATCTACTAATATAGTATCTACTTCATAGCCACTATTAGGAGTAATTGTGAAAGTTTGTACTTTCCCTTTTTCTACTTCTATATCCCCATTGGGAGTAATCACTCCATTAGCACCTGCACTAGCATTAATCACATACTTAATAGTAGGTGGTATCATATGACTATTGTCTGCTATCTGATTAGCTACATCGTCGCTGGGAGATATAAGGTCTATATTGCATCTACACTTCATAATTCTGCTATTTTCCCATGTTACAGTTTGTATTTTATAAGGTATATCAAATAAAAAGAAACGAGTACCCTTTTTAATTTGTGAAGTGGTATCATCCTTTTTTATCAACACATATACAGATGTATCATCATATGAAATAAGGTTACTATCTACTACAGTTTGACTAATTCCTTGTATAATAACATCTAGCTGCATTAAAGATAGCCATGAATACTGAACTTTTATCAAATGATACATTTCCTGTACTACTACTTCATTAAAACAATCATTTGTATTAATATTAAGCACCATATACTTACTGTATCCTATTGTGATTGTATCGCCTATTGACAGAGTTATATGTAAAGGAATATGAATATGTTTAGTTTGAATCAATCCTTTATTATCAATATCCTTTACCAATACTCTTGTGTGACAATTATTAACTGTAGCATCTACTCCATTCTTTTCTAGTTGGTTGTTGAACAAATCTAATCTGCTATTCATCTAATCACCTTCTTCTAGTAAATATCAAATGGACATCAGACAATTCTTCTTGTGGCAATGGTATACCTTCTATGCGTTCCTTTAAAACCTTAATACGTTCTGCTAATAGTTTGTATGCACTTGATTGACTAAACCCCGTAGCATTATCTTCTAACTTTCTAAATATGTCTATATCATTCGTTACCATATTTAATATATCTAATACTGTAAGCAATAAATTTCGTTGCATTGTAGCTTTACTATACAGATCAGTAGCACTAAGTCCGTTTTCAGATAATAAGGTTGTATATTGTTCATCTGAAAAATATTGCTTATTGGCTAATTCTAACTTTAATCTTTCTAACGTGGTCATCATAACTCCACCTTTCTATTTAATTTATGGTATTAAAAAGGGCACGACATAATATCGCACCCTAATTATTACCCAACTATTTCATTTGCAAACTCAAAAAAATCAGCTATAGACTTGAATTCTTTAGAAGGATTATTGCACCAATACTCCCACGTATAATCAGCTATTTCCCTGTGGTTATTAATATATTCTATAGTTCTTTCAAAATGTAAAATTCTTACCTTTAATGCCTCAATTAATTCATCTCTCTTATCGCGAAGTCTAGCTAAATCATATTCAAAAGTTGTTGAATCGAGGAATATAGCATCATTTCTATTTAATGACACACAATAACTATCATTACTTTGTCCATCTCCAGCACACTCTAAACACGCCCCTATAGCCCTTAATGTCTTAACATTAGAAAAATTAATAAACCTACCATCATGTACTAATTTCCATTTATCAAAGTATATTACTACGTTATTTTCCGTTGTAAATTCTTTACCTTCTAAAAATAACTGTAATTCTTGTTCAATCTTTCTTAGTTGTAACGGCCTATATATGTTTTCACTAATTCTTACATATTCTTCTCTTCTAACCTTAAATTTATTAATTAGTTCTTCTAATTCAAAATCCATTCTAATACCCCTTCTTCCTATGTACATTTTCTTTTATTATACATAGTCTGACAAAAAATTCAAACTCATTTTATTAATTGTTTAATTTCAGATATATCATCTTCGATAACATTAATCTTATTCGATACGTTAACTGTCAAATTATCTATAGTATTTATATATCTTTTTTCGCGTTCATCATTCTTCTTAAATACCCATACTAGCATTCCAGTAAACAAAGCATATACAAATCCTTGTTCTGAAAAAATAGTAGTAAGAAGTGCTATTATATCCATCTATCTCACCTACCTTAAATCACTGTTATCACCCTATCTTTGTCTGTTTTACATAATAAAAACACCTACTTTTATCGTAGATGTTTAAATATAGTAATTGTTTCATACCTAAATCACACCTATTTACTACCTATTCTGCACCTATTTCACACCTATTTCACACCTATTTTTTATGTGGGTAGTTTTTATGACTACTATAAACATATTTTATGAAAAGGGGGAATGTATATTTAATGTTCGGATTATACCTTTCTTACATACTATAATGGTATATTATACACTGTAAGAATGCATCAACTATTCGTGAAACATTAATTTTGAGAACAGTATACTTTAATCTATATAATGTCTGAAACCATTGATATTACTAGCTTTTTCGATATTCACTACTATTATATAGACTTATAAAAGCAAAGTTTTACTGCCAACTTTCATAAATTAACCATATTTTACTCTATTTGTACGCCTGTTAAGGATAAATCCATCTCTAACTCTACTATATTATCCGAACATTATAGGGTTATACTCTACATCATCATGCGGTTAAATTATAGTAGTCTAATGTTCTAACCTCTACTGATCTGGCAATCTCCTTTTCTGACTATATGTACTTACATATAGTGTATAAATTTGAATACAATCTTTCCATACTCTATTCAAAACACATTGACATACTCCATCACACTAAAGTAAAGGATACACACTATTTGTGTACCCCTTCTAGTCTTACCATCACACTGTCAACATTCTTAGTTAATGGACTTAATTCTATATACGTCTGTTTGTCCATTGCACCATCATTATATTGTTTACTAAGGTTATTAACTACATCTGTATCTGCCATAGGAATGCTATAATTAAATTCAATATTAATATACTCACCTGCATTATATGATACACCTTGTAATAGTAGTATTTTCTTAATAATTTCATGCCTTTGATTAAATCCTTCTTCTAGTACATATCTATACCATGATGCTTTATTGTTAGCTTTACTATACATCATCTTAATACTTGTTTCTGATACATTCGCTACGTTACTTTGACCAAATATAATGCTAGGTACTTCTGCAATATCATACATCATCTGTTTAAGATTATCTAAGTATAACTTCACACTATTATAATCAATACTAGCTGTAACATACTTCATTTCACATCCATTATCTAAATTGAACATAAAGCCACAAGCATCAGCACTAACACCTTTTGGCATTTCCAACATAGCACCAGTAAGAGTAAGGATTGGATTAATACTGTTAGTATATAAACTATCTCCTAACTTACTTATAAAATCTTCAAACTCATCTAGCAATGGCATAATATCGTCCAATACAGTTATATTATAATCACTTATGTTTTCTTTATTTTCATATACAATCGGTAATCCAAATGACGCCTTTGTATCTACCATATGGATATGACCACCTTCATCAGAATACTGTTCTACCTTATTAGGATGGTATACGTTCCAATAGCTTACCTTGTTGCTATCACTTGTATAATACTCCACAAATCCAATGTATTCTCCAGTGTCTTCACTATAAACAGGATATCCATCTTCACTTGCTATAAGTTTAGATTTAATCCTGCTGCCATCATAATAAACATATTCATACGTGCAACCTAACTTCAGTAACCTATCTAATATATCATGGTTTAACTTATCATACCCACCTAAACGATACACCTGGTTGTATTCTTTAACCATCTTTTCATTACTACCACCTAGACTAATTGGTTTAGCTAATATGTATCCATTAAAGAAATTTATAATAGCTTTAGCTGTCTGAAATACAGTTTTTCTTGTATTATAAGTTTCACCTTTATATGTCATGTCTTCTCTATTCAATACCTTATGTATGCCTTTAAGATAATCCTTATTATTAAGTACCTTAGACACATTATTTATATGTTCTGATTTCTTAACTTCCTCCGTAAACCATTCAGATACATTATCATAATACTTATTATTAATATACTGTTCTAATGTCTGCATTACATCACCCTTTCTATACTTCTCTATACTTTTCTATATAAACTAATGCAATTTAATATAATCCACTATAAGATTTCCTATATATTTCTATACTTTCTTAGATTTATAATGAAATTTAATATCAAATAACATAATCTAATATAAATTTTCATTACATAATTTTACGTTTAATAGGTCGCTTCATAACTTCACAAGCTATTGCTAATGCCATTACTGTATCATCATGACACCCTTTCTTGGCATTATACTTTCCATCTTCACAGGTATACGTCAACATCTCATCAAGTATAATTTCACTATTGATCTGAATAACCCCTTTTTCAAAGTATTCTCTACATGTTGCAATAACCATTGATTTGGTCTTTACGTTAGTATCAAATCCCAATTTTTGTACTGACTTTCCATAGTTATCATAGGTTGTATGCCTGTGCATATTATAATACTTTAATTTATAGTAAAGTTTCTCTATAACTGTGTGACCAGCACTTGCAAGTTCTACTACACAATAAGCATTGTTATACATTCTCCCTAGCACATTAATTACATCAGCAAAAGCATCTGGTCTTATAGCATTATTTCTAAACATAGCAACTTCCTTTTTGGTATCTGCATCAATCACAATCGCCACATGATAATCTTTTTTAATACCCTCTGAACAGTCACAAGAAATTATATAGTTATGTCCCTGTGTAGGCTTTTCATAAAAGAACAATGACTTTCCTAAATACCCTTGAAGTATATGGTTAAGATTTACAACAGTACCCTTTTGAAGTGGCTTAACCTCTTTAAGTCTTACTTTATTGTTAGCTATAATCTGTTTATCAAATACAGTAGTACCAGTAGTTAAAAGACTTTCTTCAAAAGTTAAAGGAAATTCTTGGCTAAAGTCATCTTTACCCATAGTTGCAATTTTCAACCTTCTCCAACATAACATTTTCAAGTCAATTCTATTGTCCTGTTCCTGTAGTGCAATTTCTTCATCCGTTTTATCTTCATCACTAAAATAGTGTCCATTTGTATTCCTAAAGATTTCCCAGTATTGGCTATATTCATCTTGAAACATACTAGCAAAGTCAGGATATGAGAAAAAGAAAGGCTTATATACATTTTCTTTGTTTCTAGCACCCATATAAATATTTGCATGGTATGAATAACCATTTGACGTACTTTCTATAATTAACTTTCCACTAGCTGATAAACCTTGTGTAATAGCAGTTAATTGTTTTTGTGCAGTCTCATTATCTACAAAGGCAAGTTCTGATAGCCATACAAATCCTGTAATGGATGCACCCCTACCTTTTTCTTTACGACCTAAACACGCACAAGAAATACTACTACCATTCGCAAGAAGTATCTCCATTCTATTGTTACGTTCAAGTTTAGGTTTAAGACAATCAGGTACACTATCAAACATTTGTTTTAATTTACCCCAGTTATTCCTTGTACTTTCATCATTATGAGAATACAGTACACTTGTTGTATAGGGTTGCGTAATAGCTTTCCATATACACAAAGACATTACCCATGTAGAAATCCCACCTTGTCTTGATTTGCCTATTACATTATATTTGTCTAAGTTATTCCACAAATAACATTGTGGTTCATTCCACTCAAAAGGTACTACTTCACCTGCTTTATTGACAATCTTAATAAAATTCTTAGAAAATAGCTTTGGATCAGACCATACTTTAAGAAATAATTTATCTTTATTCATAGTCATCACCCCTTTAAGGTTTCCAAAATTTTGTCTACCTCTGACTTACTATCAGCAAACATATCTGATTTAAAGAAGTCCATGCAAAATTTAGCACTATTTACATCACCTTTTTTAGCTTTTTCTAGGTGTGATTGGTAGACCTCTAGCATATCAATAATACTATTGTCTTTATATTTATCTTTTAATTGGTTTTGAACGTCTATATCGTTTGTATATGCCACAAACGTTTCATACCCTATACCCACTTTTCTCTTATACTTTTCATTAAAGATGTTTTCACTTCTATCCGTTTTCGTATAAAACTCAATAAAATTTTTTATAATATCGGAACGCTTCAAAAAATCAACCCCTTTTATTCTATCTACTTTATAAAAATAGACACAACAAAAGATTATTTCTCTTGTCGTGCCTGTACTATCTCATATAATGCTTGTAAATATTTCTTTTTAAATTCTTCACTTGCACTAGAGTTTCTACCTATTCCCAATTCAACTTGATTTATATATTGCCTAGATACCTTTTCACCATTTTTACTTGATATTTGGTTAGCAATAGCACTCTGAGAAACACCATATCTAAGCCGATATTCTCTTAAATCATTCATTGCTATAATCAACATTAAATCACCACCTAAATAAAAGTAGAGAGATGCACTATCTAGTACACCCCTCCTTTGTTAAAGATTTATTTATGCAATAGTTTTTCTAATAACTACTACACCAGTATCATCAATAACACCAGTTACAAACATTAAGTCATCATATACTTCATCACACTTTTTACTTGCTACTCTTGAAATTTCAACTTCACCAGCAACTTTTTTGTAACCTAAAGCACCTTTTTTGATGATATATGTAATACACTCTGATTTAGAAGTGTCATATGTAGTTACATCAGACATAATTACAGGAATACCTCTAAATGTACCGATAACACCACCTCGAACAACTCCATTACCATCTTTTGTGAATGTAAAGTCAGCTTTAACAAATTCAGGCATAGCATAGAAACCTGTAGCTACTCTACTATTTACAACGATACCAGCAAATTCATCTGTATCTTGTGCATCACCGAAAGCAGTTTGTAAAGCAGTATTAATTTCAATAGCAGTCACTACACTAGCATCAGCAACAGCATATTTAAGTGGGGCTTTTACTAATTTATCACCTAAAGATTTTTCAATAGCACGAACACGAATATCAGCCATATCTTCAATTTTCTTATCAAGGATAGATTTACCACCAATAGTAGTTTCTCTCTCAATATCATAAAGTTGGAAACCTTTTGCTTTATGTTCGATTGTTTCGGTTGATTTAGTTGTTTGTAAATCTTCAAGTGCAATAGATTGACCTTTGACTAAGTCTACCATTTCACCTAGATGTGCTACTTTAACAATAGAAAAAGTATCACCAGCCTGTACACCATTAGGAAGGTTTCCCATATCACCCGCTAAAGCCATAAGCTTTTCTTTACCTTTCATTTGTTCATTAATCATTTGTGTAATTACTTCTGATTTTAATAATGTGTTTGCCATAATCTATCATTTCCTTTCGTTCCACAAATCTGTGGCATCTCTACTCTACCTAAAGAGGAGAATTTATTGTAATTTTTAATTTGTTGTATATAAAAAAGGCATGCAAATTTTACACGCCCTTGTGATACCTTTAAGGTTTTCAGATAACAAAAAACCTTTATTCACTTAATTTCGTATATAAAGTAGGATTTGTTTCTTGTAACTTAGCACGTTCCATATAACCCATACCTGAAAACTGTTCCTTCGTAATAGCATCCTTATTAGACTTGTGATTAGAAGGCTTATAGCTGCTATCTAATAACGTCTTGTTCATTACACTAGCAAATTCCTCTACTTGTGTATCAAAGTTTTCATCATCAAACCTTAAATATTTACTAAGTTCTGCTGATAAACCCTTTTCACCTAATTTAGCGTGTAGTCGTGATTGACGTTCTTTATTGGCAATTTCCCTTTCCTTATCTTCTAATACCTTTAATCTATTTTCTAAATCAATTTCAGCCTGTGATTTTTCTTTAGGTTTATATTGTTCCAAATCCTTAATTTTTGTACTATATTCAGTCCTAATCCTGTCTGTTTCGGATTGAAGTAATTTTTTAACCATTTCTAATTGTTCTTCATTAAATCCTTGTAAATTCTCTAATTTCATTATTATCATCCTTTCATGTGTATTAGCTTATACCCCTTAATAAGTTGCATCCACTAAGCCACAATTTAATTTATTACATAAAAATAAGGCTATCTTTTTCGATACCCTTCCATTTGCAAAACTTATCAATGTTAAATAATTTGCATATACTATTAAATACATTCTTAGTTTGATATTGTCCTATAAGTAGATAGTCTTTAATATCTTTTACTTTGATCTTGTAATAATAGCCTTTCTGTGGCATATAGAACAATAACCAATCAGCTTTAGTTTTTCTCCACCAACCATCAGAATCTATGTATCTGTTACTAATTTCTTCTAATAAGATGTTTCCGTACTTGGCTATACCATCATCAGATTTAATTTCTATATTAATTTTTTCACCTGTTTCTTTCTTAATCATTACAAAATCAACATCTATTTCTTGATATACCTTTTCATGTCTAACATCTTGTACTATGTATTTGCTATACGTCTTAGCCTTTTCGTAAAACTTAACTTCACTTACTTCAGCTTTCTTTAAATCTTCTTCAAAATTGTAACTCATGTGTATCAACCCCATATTATTTAGGGCAATACAACTATTCCTTATAATGTCTGTTACGTTTCACATATTGCTTTCATGTAACCTTAAACTGTCAATCTTTTCCTTATCATCTATATCCTTTTCTCTTTATTGAGAATAGGAATAGCATCTTCTTATTTTTATCCAATAAAAAAGTACATATCTCCTTTGATATGTACAAATACTATCCTATTCTACTTTGGTTTGTTTCAGCTTCTTAAATTCATTTAGAAATCTATGTAATTGTTCATCTTCTCTATAGAGTTCTTTTAATAATACAGTAATATTTGTTTCTTCATATATGCCAAAAATTTTATGATTATCTTTATATGTTTGAACATGTATGTTATGACTTCTAAGCCATGCAATAAGATTTAAACTATATGTTCTACGAATATTGTTATTCATTATTTACCACTCTCCATTCTATATTCTAGTTTACCTTGTGTATGTGCTGTCATAATTCTAAGACGTTCTAAATCGGTCATATTCTTATATAAATCCTTTTCAAAGTCAATTTCAATTCTAGCCATACCCATCGTATAAGCATTTTCACATAGAACGTTTATCATTTCATCATGCATCTTCTTATTAAAAGCTTTATTTTCTGCAATAAACATATCAAATTTTTCTTTTTCTTCTTTGATTTTTTTAATTTCATTAATAAACTTAAACATTTTACATCACTCCTATTAATTTTTATTTATTATAAAGGTTATCTGATTTCTTAAAACCTTTCATAATCCGTATTGCATAAATGTAAATATATTCATTTTTGTACAACCTATATAATTTAGTTCAGTTTTCTATGTCGCTATTAAAATGCGGTATGATATATAATAAAGCGTCAGCAAACATATATATATCAATACTTAAAACTATACTTATTTTCATGGTTTTTCATAGGTTTTTCATAGGGTATTTGCTAGTATATTCTCTACCTTTTTTCATGCTATTCCATATTTCTATAACACATATTTATAATACACCTTGCATATTCGCACTATATAGTAAACACTTTAATGCCTAACACTTAAAAGTAATCAACAAGTGTGCAAAGGGTTGGGTGTGGGAGGGAAATGCAAAAATGTGTAGGTGTAACCGAAACATTCTTTCCCAATCCCACTTATAATAATTAATCTACCCCTTACCAAGTTCCACTACGCTACACTTGTTCCCCTAGCAAGGGGAGAATTTGTTACTTTTTTATTTTATACATTTTTTATTGACTATAACATATGTATATGATACTATACTATTATAAAATAGGCTAATTATATAAAATAATAAGATATATATAGGTATAGGATGTCCAAAAATGCACTCTATCCTTTGTGTATCAATGGTTACATGGATTTATCATTTCACCGTTTATGTCGAGGTTTTTACCATAAATTCACCGTTTATGTCGAGTTATTTTTTTGCCTTAAAATCAAATGTCAATAACTCATTCAATGCTTCGGTATCTTCAACAGTGTTACCAGCATACATTATTTGAGGATTAATCTTATAGCAAGTACCAGAACCATTTATCACAATAGCTAATGCATATTGTCCAAATACTTCTAGTTTAAGCATTTCTTTCTCAAATCTTTTTGCCTTAGATACATCATAATTAGTAACCTCACATATTTCTGATAGCTTTAATGGTATGACCTTTTCATCTATTGTTTCGTTTGGATTCTGGCAGATAGCGTTAAATTTCGTATTCACGTATGGCAACATTTTAAACAAATAATATAGTTGACCATGTTGTGTTGGTTTGCAGTTGTTATATAATTCTCTAAGCCCATTATTAAATACTCTAGTGAATTGTTTCTTTTTCTCTTTACTGGTCAAGTTACCTCTTTTTACATACTTGCTATTAACTTTAAATCCTTCTTTATCTTCAATAAGTAATTCAACTTTTAATAATTCTTTAATGGTATCATTTGCTTTATTTTCTGATACTCCAAGTAACTGTTTTACTTTTTTCTTATCAAACCTATTGCCGTTCCTATGACCTATGTATGCCCCACCATTCTTTTTGTCGTAATACCCTGCATATGTACATAAATATAAAAATCTAAGCTTATAAATTTCTTTGGTGTCAATACTATCTAACCCTTCGTTATAGAAGTAGAAATAGAAGTTGCTATCTATTAAATTCGTAACATATTCGCTTACAATACTTCTATTCTCTTTTTTCTTATTGGATTTTTCTAACTGTTCATAACTCCTATCCTTTGGGGATTCAATTTTTATTTTATCATTTTCATAGCCAACGCCTAATAATTTTCCATTTTCATCAATTAAAAACTTATTAGCCTTATACGAACCCCTTTTAGATTCTGTTGGTAAGCTTGTTCTTATTTCATTCATTCTTACCACTCTCCATTTTTATTTTTTTGTATAATAAAAGACACTTCATAACTAATAGGTGTTAGCCTATTGTATCCTTAGTTAAAAAGTGTCTATTTTTGATATAATTTACTTATGATACTCATTAATTCTTCTGAACCACCATTGTCTGGATGGCATACTTTACATAGTTTTCTATATTCAGTTTTATCAAGTCTTGCACTTCCAGTAGTACCACCTTTGGCAATACTCTTATAAATTTCACATATATTTTTTTCATTCTCATACATCTGCTTGTAGTATTTTACATCATTATCGTATTTAAACTTTAAGTTATTATTCTCGCGTTCTAACTGTTTAATCTTTAATTTCAGGTCTGAATTTTCATTTACTATACTTTTGTGATAACCCTCTTTAACATCATGTTCCATAGATTGATTACTTGTAGATTTCTCCTTTGGATTATCTTTTGCTTTAAGTTTTTTATAAACTCTGTTAATAGTAGCTTTACCTTCGTCTAAGTTATCAAGAGTATCGTCATCAGCATTTTCATAGATAAATTTAGCCTTATAGTATGTATCAGCACTTCCAAAACCAACTTCTTTTGCGATAGATTTGGCACTATTAAGGTTTTCAGATGCCTTAAAACCTTTTCCACCATTAGACATTTTTTTTTTGATTTTTTCTTATATTCACGTTCTAACATTTTAGTCCATTCAACTTTTTCTCTAAATGTAAAATCTTTTCTATATTCATTTTCTGAGATTTCTAATTTTATTTTGTGAAAAGCATCATGCACCGTCATAATTCTAACTTCAACTTCTTCCCACCCTAATAATTTAATAGCACTATACCGTCTTTCACCAGCGATTAACTCATAGTCTTTTGTTACTAGAATAGGATTAATAAGTCCATTTTCTTTAATATTATTAGCTAATGCTTCAATATTACCTAATTCTTTTCTGATCCTATCATTTACAATAATACTATCAACCTTTATTAATTTAGTTTGTACCTGCATTTGTGTTACTCTCCTTTTATTTTTATTTAATATTAGTAGATGCCGATATATCCAACATCCTTTTATATTCAGGCATAGAAAATAGAGGATACCAGCACGATATCCTCTTTAAAATGATTGAGATGATTTTTAATGGTGGGGATTAAACCTAATACGTTGAGGAATCGAACCACCCTTGCCCCACACAATTCCATGATATGCTATATGGAAATGGTAGTAACCATATAACAATATTAGCAATCATTAATTATCAAGTTTCTTATAATATTTTATTAATGCCTTCTTACGTTGTTCTTGTAATACTTGTTTTTTACATTCAGCACAGTATTTTTGTCTATTACTTGCTGGAATAAACTCACAATCACAAACTTTACAATGTTTCATAGCTTTCTCCTTTCTATTTTATTCAATACGTTAAACAAAAAAATTGTGTCTTCCCTCATATTACACACGAAGTTAAAACGCCTGAAATGTAGTAATACCAATGGATAAAGGCATGTCTTGTTATTTTGCTAACACCCTAAAACCCTTAAAAACATACAAATTATTGACAAAAGTTCATTAAACTTCTCCTTCATAGATAGATATTATTGCAATTCTTTTATTTCCAAAGATTTACCCTTAAAGCCTTGTGTATCAATGAGTGTAGCTATTGTGATTAAAATATGATGTCAACAAATCAAAAAATTAAAGGAAATTTCTAGACTTTTGTTTTGCTATTCTTAGATACTCCCGTCTAGTTTGTTCATAACAACCCCTACACAATACAGATTTCTTATCTTTCTCGTTATACTCAAATCTTTCACCACACACTTCACATAGTTTTGTGTTATCTGGAATGTTTGATTTAATAATTTTAATAGGAGGGTATGTTTGAAACAAGAATTAGTTACTTCGCCTTTCTACATTTCCTCTTCCCCTCCTATATGCCCCTTATCAACACCCCCCAAACCATTGATAATACTATGTTTTAAAAAATAGTGTCTAGGAATTTCTTCGTTTTTTGTTGATTTTAAACGGTATCCCATATAGTTTAAGACTACCAGTAGTATCGTTTTCTACATATCCTATCATTCCTTGATTCAGTAAATAATTTCATAAATTCATTTTTTTGTATGATTTTAAAGGTATTTTTCCCTCCTATACGCCCCTTTTTGATATGCATCAAACCATTGATATTGCTACGTTTTAAATAACAACCTCGAATTTTTAAGCATTTTTTTGTATGATTTTAAAGGTCACTCTTCATATTTATAATTTAATAAAAGTTAGTAATATCAACACTTTGACGGACATATTTTAGTGAAAACTATTGATAATTGCTATATTCATATATACCATATAGTAGGTTTTAGCATTTTCTTCAAACCTAGTACTGTCAAGGATTTGATTGGTGTTGTTTTAAAAAAATCCCTCAAAATTAAGTATTTTGATTTAATAATATTTAAAAAGAGGCGACGAAAACGTTGTTCGTTACACATAAAATACAAAAAGTGTTCGCCCCCTTTAGTCTATTATCTCAAATTATTTATTTTTAACGATTTAATCTGAAAGCCTTATGTATCAATGGTTATGCGATTTCGTGTTAAAAATAATGTAATCAGACCCTATTTTTACGTGCTTTTTTTACATTAATTCTTACATCTTCACGTCTCTTTTTACCATAACAATCATCACACAATTCTTTTTTTGAATCAAATTTGTTATACTCAAATCTTTCCCCACACACTTCACATAATTGCAAAATATAAAAGACCGATTGTGATGGATCGGTCTATAAAATCATAATTCTAATAATATATTGCAAAATGAAACTTATCTTCTGGTTTTCCTAAGAATACGCAGTCAACACAACTACTATCACAACCATCAATATTAATATTTAGAGGCTGGTACGCCTTGTTGTACATATAAAATACCTCATCAACTCTTGTTCCATTTTCCTGTACATTTACAAAAGGAAATATCTTCATTCTTTCTTTGTTTATTAATGGTCTAGAACTCTTCCCTGTTCCTAATTGAACTATTTGACTAAATCTCTCATATGCATTAAACCATCCAATGATAAATGCAGATTTCCCTTTCTCTCCACTTTTAATTTTATTACATATCCAACTATAGTCTTTTTCAAACGTATTCTTCCAATTTGCACTATTAGATGTACCTGCTTTTGAATTATAATTTCTTAAATACTTAACCTCTATTTCTAACCCCTTATCTCTAACTACTATATCAACTTCTCTATTTTTTTCCGTCTTGCAATCAAAACTAGCCATATTTCTAAAAGGGTAACTTATTCGCACAGAAAGGTCTAATTCCTTGAATCTATAATTTGCAATCTCTCTTAATTCATCATATTCTACATTTCTATATATTTGGTTAAATTCCTCTATTATCATCAATAGATTAGATACTGTATAAAGATATATTTCACTATCCTTAGTATTTATCATTTCCTTTATCCTCCTTAATAAATTTAGACATAGTTAGCCTAAATTTATTCTTTGCTATCTGAATCAAATATATAGCTGTAAATTTTTTTATATTTCATAATATTATTAAATTAAAATTTCTATAATATTATTAAACTAAAACACCCCATACAACGAATGAATGCTATATGGGGTGTTTATTATTTGTATTTTCTATAACCTTGCTGGTTATAGATATAAGTAGTATAATCACAATGTAATGGTAATAGATAAACGTTAAAAATCACAAAGTCATTGATATACAAGAGTTTAAATGGCATAAAAATGAATTTG
>NZ_JAQIFT010000034.1:0-1301 GCF_027857615.1 Holtiella tumoricola | reverse complement strand
CAGATGGAAATAGTTAAAGATGCTATGCTACTAGACCATGATAGTTGGCGAAAAGATTGTAACAACATTATCAATAAGGTTGCTAAAGAACGAGGTGGTACAAGGGAAACTTATCAGCAAGTGCGTGAAGAAGTATATTCCTTAGTTCAACAAAGAGCAGGTGCTAACCTAAAGCAACGTGTTATTAATAAACAGGATAGATTAAGACGTGAGGGTGCTTCTAAAACTAAGGTTGATAAAGTATGTCAAATTGATGTTATTGCAGAAGATAAGCGTCTTAAAGAAATTTACATAGCAGTAGTTAAAGAATTAGCTGTTAAATATGGCGTAGCTTAGAAAGGAGCGTAGATGTGGACTTTTTTAATCAATTCTTAGACAGCATTAAGCAAGTTGTAATAGATGCTATTAAAGAAGCATTACAACAGGCTAAGCAAGAAATTTGTGAGCCTTGGGTAACAACTAAAGAGATTGCAGAACACCTTGGACAAAGTGAATCATGGGTCAATAAAAACTTACATATCATTCCTCACATTAAACATGATGGCTCAAAGAGATTTAAAAAGAGTGCTGTTGACCAATGGCGAGTTGAAACTTATGGACAAAATTATCATTCACAGATGGTTACAGTAAATCAAGTAAAAGTATCAAGTAAAAGACCTGTTAAGTTTATCGAATAGGACGCACCAACTGTCTTAGTGACAGAGATTAGCAATTTAAATAATCAAATGAGGTTAGCTTAGAAAGGAGAATAGAGTATGACAGATGAACAATTAAGAGAAAAAGCTTTAGAGAGCAGAAAGAAAGAGAGAATGTGCAAGAATGAAATCATGCAAGTTATGATCAAGCACTTACAAGAAGATGATAAGGGGCAATTGACTGCTTTATACACTATTAAGTTTTTAGAAGGGTTAATAGATGAAATAGAGTCAAAAGCCCTTATGAAAGGAATTAAAAACATTTATTAGTTTTTACTAACTGAGGAATCGAATTCAGTATCAATATCTAATGGATGTATACGACAAGTTGAATCATATTTAATTTTATCCTGAATAAGACAGGTAAATTCATCAACTAAATCTATATATTTGTTGTAATAGTCATGATTATTTTTACAGCAATTTAAATGATTTAGTTTAACAATTGCTAAATCATGAGCTAATTGTTCAGGTGAAACATAAAACCCTGTTGAATGGACATCGTGTCTGAGACGGCTCATAAATAGTACACCACCTTTCTTTTTATATTCCAACTTGGCAGAGTTGGTAAGTAAATTATATGGCAGTTAAAAAATTAAATCAAAT
>NZ_JAQIFT010000033.1:0-84790 GCF_027857615.1 Holtiella tumoricola | reverse complement strand
GATTCGTTGCATATTCTAAGGAAAATATATGTTTCTCGCAATTCTAATGAACGCATTAAAATATATCAGAGTAATGGAGAGAACATTATTATTAGAGTGGAGAATCATCATACACCTATTTATTTATCTATATATGCTGAAGAAGTGCAGGTGTGCGGAAAGAGTATAGAGGAAGGTGAAATGATAATTTATATTAACAAAATACTAAGAGATACTATATATAGAATTGAGATAGAGAGTATAAAAGAGAGGGAGTTTTTAAGCTTTCTAGAAGTGAGACAAAAATAAGTAAAAAAGATGATTAACTTAATAGTTATCATCTTTTTTTGCTGTAGGAGGAAAAAATATGGATGTAGATGTAATTCAGACATTAGTAAGCAGTTTGGGGTTTCCTATTACGATGGTAGGAGCGTGTGGCTTATTTATATGGAAAATGTATCAAGCCCAGTTGAATGATAAAGAGAGACTCTATACAGAGTTAGGTAAGGCAAATGCAGCAAATGAGAAGTTTGCAGAGATCATTAGTACATATACAGTAAAGTTAGAATCTATCGAAAGCAAAGTAGATAAAATTCAAGATAAGGTAGGTGCGTAATAATGAAAATATCTAAAGTAGGCATTAATTTAATTAAAGAGTTTGAAGGGTGCCAATTAAAAGCATATAAATGTCCAGCTGGAGTGTGGACTATAGGCATAGGTCATACAGGTACAGTGGATGGTAAACAAATATGTGTAGGGATGACTATTACACAAGAAAAAGCAGAACAGTTGTTAAGGGAATGTCTTGAAAAAAGATATGAGCCACCTGTTAGAAAATTCTCAGGTTTAAATCAAAATCAATACGATGCATTAGTAAGTTTTTGTTATAACTTAGGGCCAGGTATTTTTAAAGGGAATTTGTTAAATGCTATAAATGCTAAAGATTGGAATGATGTAGCTATACAGATAAGGCTTTATAATAAAGCGCGTGTAAATGGTGTACTTACAGAACTAAAAGGATTAACACGAAGAAGAGATGCAGAGGCTGAATTATTTTTAAAGCCGGTAATAGAAGATGAAGAACTTAAAAAAGCAGTAACTAAAATTATTGATAGTGGAGTGCAGATAAATGATGCAAGTTGGAATAGATTAGATAGGATTAATTTAAAGAATGTACCAGCGTTGTTAAATAAGTTAGGTGGAATAGATAGCTTAGTTGAAGGGAAAGTTATTTCAAATGATGGAGTATGGAGAAGTGGTAACTATACAAAAGAAAATGTAAGAAGTTTATTAATTAAATATGCGAGTAAAGTAGGCTAGGACTTCGGTTCTAGCCTTTATTTTTTGCCTAAAATTCCCAAGTCTTAAGGTGTAGCAAAATACGATTTGCGATGTTACGCCTTTTGCTACACCTTTTGCTACACATCAAACCGTTGACTATCAAGGTTTTGCTTAATACTGTAACATTTGTAACATAAAAATACCTATAAAGTATAAAATATATAAATATAATATATAGGGGTATAGGGGTAAGAGTATACATATAAAAATAATATTATATGGAAAAAGCTCTGATTTTGTTACATTTAGGTTTTAAGATGTCTTAAAGCCTTGATACATAAGGGGTGAGAGGTGTAACGGTAAGTGTAGCAAAGTTGCTACAAAAAGCCTTAAATATTGAATAGGATTAGGATTTACAAATAAAATAACATTCGATATAATTTAAATGAGCATGTGAGCCCTAAATTAGATGTGTAATCTAATCAAATACCTCTCTTAGGGATTATTTATAATCCATATGGTAATGAGATAACGCCATATTCCTGCTTGGGGACTTAAAACTACAAGAGCTGCCTGATTACTGGCGTAAGTAATCTGTTATCTTAAAACATAGCTATTTAGTAGTACCTAAAATAAAAAGCCACTTTCTTAATTGAAGGTGGCTTTTGTAGTTAGATATGCTTGAAAAACAGATGAACATAAGTATAATATTATTGATAATAAATATTTCTTAATAATATTATGGAGAGTAATATAATGGAAAAAGTGGCAGAGCAGATAAAAAAAGATTTGAATAGTAGTGAGCTTGTTGAAAAATTTAAGAAGATTGCATTAGAAAGAGGAATTAAATATAGAAGTATAGAGTTTCAAGATGTAGAGATTGAAGAGAACAAAATTATTATAAAAATTAAAACTATGTAGATATTTTATTTTATAAAAAAAGAGTAGCCACATCTGGAAAGGCTACTCTTTTTTTGTGTCTTATTCAATTATATTATCTAGGATAACAAGCTATTAAGGTTCATAAAAAAAGATAACGTGCAGTGTATTGAAGTTTAATTTTATTCAATAGCTTGTTAGTTAAATATTATCATAGAATGATATAAAAATAAATAATTTGTTGTAAACAGCGAAAATATTGTAACGAATAAAAAGGTAACCTTAAAAGGCTACCTTTTTACATCATCAGAAAGATTAAAAATAACATGAAATTAAAGACAAAAATAATATATCATTCTCAAAGAGAAAAAGCAACCCACCTTAAAAGTAGATTGCTTTTTCTTGTCAGACAAATACTAGAATCCAAAGCACATAAGTGCCAAACAGAACAATTTTAGTATACTATCGTATAAAGCAAAAAGCAACCCACTTCAAGAGTAGATTGCTTTTTGTCACCTAATTGATTTTATACAAACTGGAAAGGACTGTACTGATTAAAGTACAAAAATAATATATCATAGCATAAATTAAAAAGCAACTTGACGTTAATCAAGTTGCTAGTGAAAAGATAATTAGGTTGATAATATATCAATGAGAGGTGTTACAGTATACAAGTAAATAATAATATAACATTGTATAATTGTCAATATATAATGTATTATGTAATAAAATAACGAAATATAAAGAAAAATATTGAAAAATAATATATGTTATGTTTTAATATAGATGGGGGAGCAAGGGTTACATAATAGATATTCACTGAGTAAAAAAGTATGATTGAGCGAAAATGGACTAGTTGGGGGACTAGTCTATTTTTGTTGTTATATAGAGATTTTGAAATAAAAAAACAGCACCTATTTTTCAATAGATGCCATTTTGCATGATAACAATAAACGAAGTGTAGGGATATTATAGTATTATTTTAGGTAGAGGTTCAAGTGGTAGGGTATGGGTAGTTATTAAGATTAAGTTGTCCAATAATTATTTGGACAAAATTTGGACAAATAGATATGAAAAATATGATAAAAACAAAGAATAGTCCACTCTCAAAACATAAGATAAACTATTGTAAATACTAGTGTTTATAAGATATGAAAATTCAAAACAACCTTACACACCACGTTGAAACGATAATAATGATGACAAAGGCTTAAAAGCCAGTAACCATGCGGGTTTTAGCCGCTTTTTAACAGTATTTTTTAAGCCTCAAAAAACAGCTAAAATATAGATGACATAGGGTATTGAAACAGATATTACGCTAAAACTGAATGGAAAGCAAAGAAAATAGGCAGTGGATAATGCATAAAAATCCACTGCTTATTTTTTATGCCTAAAAATATATGAGAGGAGTTTTTGAAATGTCAAGATATTTTTTTTACGGCACAAAACTTTCTGAGTTTGAGCAAATGATGATGTTAGTGCCAAATTTTAAACCAAGGAGGAAAGGGGTGATTGTTATAGGAAGCACACAGATTTTGAATGAAGATATCAGTAACCAGTTTGCAGATAAAACATACAAACAATTATTAGAAAGCAATTTTTCAAAGTTTAACAACCGCAAATTAGATCAACGTTTGCAAAAAATGATGGGTGGCTGGGAGGAGAATTGTTTTCTAACACCATCTCATAGGCACAGATTTTTGAGATATTATCGAGAAACATTCTCCAATCAAAGTTGTGCAGCACTGTATCTGCTGAGTGCAGATGAAATCTTATGGTATCGTGCTTACGGTCATATTTTAACAGATGAGATTTCAGTGAAGAATATTCCGCTTCAAGGAATTAGTACAGACGGATATGCCCTATACCAAACAGCAAAGACAATTACCACAGGGAAAAAACATATATATATCAATGAAATCGCCGATGATAAACTCATTGGCGATTTTGCATTTAGGGCAATTATCGTTGGTATACTAATTGCCCGATATGGACATGAAATCTTGAATTTCGGGCAGGAAAAAAAGAGCCTATGTATAAAATAGCTTTATCTTTCCTACTTTGTATAGTTCACTAAGCTGACGTTACAAATCAGTACATAGCATATGCAAGTTACAATGAGTCACTTCGAAAAATGAGGTGCCTCATTTTTATGCCCGAAATCAAAAAGGAGGAACAGAAATTGAATATTAGAATCAAAACTCAGAACAGTACTACAGGGTTTACGATACCTTGTACAGAAAAACAAATCGACAAGCTTTGTGAGGTTCTTGGTATCCCCAATAACAGTCAAACAGTGGTAACAGTGGACAGTGTATATGGATGACAGAGCCAATTCCTTGCTCAAAGATAAGACAGTAAACCTTGATAAGCTAAACTACCTTGCCAAAAGGCTTGACAGCTTCGACACAAAGGAAATGACCACATTTTATGCAGTGGCTTACGGCGAAAAGCTTGATAACATCGACAGCCTCATCAATCTCACTTTTAACACCCACTGTGCCAGCGTTGTGAGCGATTTTAGCAACCTTGAATCCATCGGTAAGGATATGTACCTCAACGAACAAGGAGCAACAACCATAGAGGAATTAGAGCGACTAGATGGCGAAAGCTACTTCAAAAAAGTGCTTGTCGATAACCAAAGTCCCATGGTGACTCCCTACGGAATTGTTTATCGCAATAAAAACCAATATGAACAGGTGTTTGATGGTGTCCATTTCCCAGAGTATCACTGGAAAGAGAACTTTGGAACGGCAACGATTCACTATAATGGAGAGCAGGAGTACCTCTACTTCCCCTTTGAAGAAACAGAACTGAAAAAGGCACTGGAACGACTTGGTGCAGAGGATATCAAAGGCTGTGAAATAGAGCTTGACTGTGAAATTCTTACTCATAAAATCCTTGCTTCCATTACTGAGGGCGAACCTGTCCAAGAAAAGATGCAAAATATCATAGCCTTTTCCAAGCGGTTTAATGAAATAGGCATCCGAGAGAAACCCCATCTAGACTTCCTCGTGGAACACTTAAATCCTAAGACAGAAAAAGATTTAAATATCATCATGGACAGTATGTACGAGTTTGAAGTCTTCCATGGCATTCGCTCTGCTGAAGAATATGGCAGATATATGATCTGTGACAGTGGTCACTTCGAGTATGATGATAATCTCTTTGACTATATCAATTTTGAAAAATACGGTGCGCATAGACTTGCGATAGAAAACGGAGCGTTTGTAGATGATGGCTATATTCTCTACCACGGCTATAACATGGAGCTTGGTGAGATGCTTGAGGAAATCGGCATAGAAGTTGAACCACAAGAAACTCATGTCCTCAAGCTGTATATGCCACTCAAAGGCAGCACCTACTATGATGAAAATGATTATGGTGACCTTTATCAAACGGATTATGAGATGGAGGTGTATCCCGAAGAACTTGCCGAATATGAGGATGCAATTTCAGAAGCTTTAGAGAAGAACAGCCTCCCCGAGGAAAAAGAACGAGGGTTAATGAAATACTATGATAGCGCAGACTCGGTCAATGCCAAGGTAAAGCGCTATGATTTCTCAGTAGAAAATGTAGGCGGCAAGCTGATGGGTGTTGCCACCTTACAACTGAATACACCCCTTGATGATAATGAGCTTGAAAAGATAAAGTGGGAGATTTCAGGACAAGCCAGTGACGGCTGGGGCGAAGGGTTTGAGCAACGAGAAATTAACTGCAATGGAAAAGAGATTTATGTGAGCTTTTGGCAGAG
The DNA here is from genome assembly GCF_027857615.1 of Holtiella tumoricola. Taxonomy (NCBI): domain Bacteria; kingdom Bacillati; phylum Bacillota; class Clostridia; order Lachnospirales; family Cellulosilyticaceae; genus Holtiella; species Holtiella tumoricola. The sequence continues at coordinate 78,897 of NZ_JAQIFT010000033.1, read as the reverse complement.
CAAAAATTGGAGCTTACAGACTGCCGAGGAACTTGGTATTGATACTCCAAAGCAAGAATTAACCATGGGTGGTATGTAGAATGAGATATTTTCTATGAAAGAACATATAGGAAATTACAATATGTGCATTTATGAAAGGAGAAAAAATTAATATGATTAGTGAAAAGCAGTTAGCGGAACTTAGCCAAAACTATGATCGTGCATATGGATATGTATATAAAGATGACGGGCGAAGTGAATATTGCTTTGAAAATAAGCCAGAGTATTTAGCATCCTTTATTATGATGCACCCAAAGGCACATAAAATTATCATTACAGATTCCTTAGATTGTTTGATCCTCAATACGATTGGTACTTTTATTGACCTTTGCTCAAATCAAAATCTACTGCAAGAAATTCTTAAAACGTTGCTACCTATGCAACTGGAAGGTAGGAAACCATTGGATTTCCCTTGTGCTGATATGGAGGAGTTTAATGATTACTGCAATGCTAAGAAATTTGAAATGGAGATGAAATAGTTAAATAATCCTTATAAAATTTTAATGCTTTGTAATGAATGTAGAAAAAATGGAATAAAAAACAAAGTAAAAAATTGACCATGGGAGGTATATAGGATGAGAGTGCTCGTGCAAAATGCAGAACTACCGAATAAAAAGAACTGGTTTCACCTACCGATTGGGAAACCCGATGAACATATGGATGAAACACACCGTTTCATTCGTATCAGCAGAAAGCCAGGTGGATATTTGGCGTCACTTCTCATTGCCGATGTGGAAAGTGACATACCAAATCTTAAAATCTATGTCCAACTTAATACTTCTCTTGAAAAGCTTGACGGGTTATCGGTGGAGCTTTCCACAATGACAGAAAAAGAAAAACAGCAGTTTGCAGATAAATTGAATAAGGAAAAGCCCAAAGCCATAGAAGATATGATTACTTTTGCAAAGGAGATAACCACATCGACTATGGCTTTTTGCATGAATGGAGGAATGTAAAATGCGTGGATTCCCCACACAGAAACAGGTAGAAAGAATCAAAGAGATGTACCCAATTGGAACAGTGATAGAGCTGACTGCAGATATGGATGATCCATACGCCCCAATAGGAAAAGGTGTGCAAGGTGAAGTGGTCGGTGTTGATGATGCTGGAACCTTGCACATGAAGTGGCAGAATGGTCGCAGCCTTGGTGTTGTGGTTGGTGAGGACAGCTTCAAGGTAATTTCTAAGCCAGATGAACAGCAGATGGAACACTTAAATATGGAGATGGGAGGAATGAGCATATGAGAGTATTAAAGGCACAGGTATACAATGCAGAGAACGAAGCTTATGCAGATATTGAACTCCCTGCGAGCTATGAGGAATTACAGGACATCTTACAGATGGTGAACGGCAGTAACGAAAATTGTGTAGCAGATATCCAAAGTTTTCTTGATGACTTTAACTCCTTTGAGGGTAAGATGATACAGCCTTCCAGCCTATATGAACTAAACTACTTTGCCACCTTGGTAGACAAAATGGACGATTATCAAAAACAGCAGTTCGCAGGTCTTGTGGGCATGGAAAGCTCGGAATATCCTGAGATGAAAGAAATCATTAACCTTGCATACAACGCTCCTGTTCTCGACTGCTACCATTCACCCGCCACTTCTGATAAGGAATTAGGTGAGTTCTGTATTGACAATGAACTGCTTCCACAGCTTGCAGAGTTAGACAACCTTCCCGATGAACAGTATAAATGGGTATGTGACCACTTAGATGAAGAAAAAATCGGCAGAGAAATGCGTGAGCAAGAAAAAGGCATCTTCACTTCTGCCGGATACTTTGTAAAGAATGAGGAAATCAAACAGCTTTATGATGGAAACCCTATCCTCCCCAAACCTTGTGATTATATCTTCCGACTAGAGCTGGCCCTCATTCCCGAGGGCGACGAACCAAACTACCAAAACACACTTAGTTTAAAGTTACCCGCAAGTGTAGCAGATGTGCAAAGAGCGTTGGAGGAAATTGGTGCAAAAAGTATGGATGACTGTTGCTTCTATGGTTACGAAAGCGTGGTAGTGCCACAGCTTGCCGACTGCTATGGCGACAATGAGGACTTTCATGTACTTAATCATCTTGCTGATAAAATCAACAGATTTAATGGAGATGAGCTTGCAAAGTATAAGGCAATGCTTGAAATCGTGAAATGTAAGAATATTGATACTGCAGTCTCTGTCTATGAAAAAATGATGGATTTCACCCTTGACCGAAACTGTGTAACCGCATCTGATTATGCGGATAAGGTGTTGGAATCTTTTGACCTACCGCTTAAGGAGCAACTTGGCTTCTACTTATCAAAAGATGGATACGGCAAAGAACTGACGAAACATAATGGAGTAGACAAAACTTCATACGGAATGTTAATCCCCAATCACGGGATCAAGCTTTCCGAACAAATGCAATCTCAAACCGAAGGTATGGAAATGAATATGTCCATGTAAGCAGAAAAAAGAAACGGCCGTCCTATTGGTGTAGAGCACCGATTTGGCGGTCTTTTTTTATTTTCACAGAAAGGAAGATAAAAATGCATGAACTGAAGATTTTTGAAAATGAGGAATTTGGTCAGATACGAACAACACTTGACGAAAACGGAAATGTACTTTTTTGTGGCAGTGATGTTGCCAAGGCTTTGGGATACATGGATGCACCAAAAGCAATTAAGCTACATTGCAAAAAAGATGGGTGGGCAATTTACCCAGTCATCGATTCTATTGGCAGAACACAGCAAGCCAAATTTCTAAACGAAGGTAATGTTTATCGCTTAATTATCAAAAGTAAGTTGCCATCTGCTGAGAGATTTGAAAAGTGGGTATTTGAGGAAGTCCTGCCCTCTATCCGAAAGTATGGAGCATATGTCATAGCACCAAAACTTGAGGAGATTATTGCAAATCCCGAAAGCTTGGAGCTTCTACTAAAACAGCTTCTTACAGAAATGCAGAAAAACAATGAACTGGAGCAAAGGCTAACAGAACTTGTTCCCAAAGGTACTTACTATGACAAGCTTATCGAAACAGAAATGCTCACCAATTTTCGTACCACAGCAAACGAGCTTGGCATCAAGCCAATGGCATTTACTCAATTTCTGATTGATAACAAATATGTCTATCGAGATACACGCCAAAAGGTGCTGCCTTACCAACCCTATATCCATGACGGACTATTCGTCATTAAAGATTTTTGCAAAAATGGTTATCATGGACAGCAAACACTGATTACCGTATACGGAAAGCTGTACCTGTTAGAGGAATTACAAAAAGAAAAGCGCATTTAATGCCGATTGTTTGCTGTTGTTACAGCAGAGCAGTCGGTCTTTTTTTATGCCATTTTTCATCAGAGGGGGTGATGCAAATTGACAAAAAGTATTATTAGCTGGGTGGGTGGAAAAGCAAAGCTCATGTGGTTAATTAATCTCTTGGCACCACCTAGGTATGAGAGGAGTATAGATGTTTTCGGGGGCAGTGGAACGGTTACCTTAAACCTCGATTGCCCCCCAAGCACACTCAAGGTATACAATGACTTCAATGCCAACCTTGTAAACCTCATGCGCTGTGCCAGAGATAAACCCTTAGCACTCATGCGTGAAATCGGCTTTCTTACCTTAAACTCCCGAGATGACTTTGAGGTATTCAAAAAGTTCATTGAAAAAGAAGAATTCAACGAGCAAGATTTGAAACAGGAACTAAAACTGACCGAAATTATGATTTCCCCACCAACAGTAGAGGAAGCCAAGAAACTACTTTTAAAATCAGCAGAAGAAAAAGATGTGAAACGAGCAGCCATTTACTATAAGTTGCTCCGATACAGCTTTAATGCCAATGGCGAAACCTATGGTGGAAAGAAGTGTGATGTCCGCAGATTTTTTGTGGACATCTGGCGATTTAACCGTGCCTTTGCCGAAGTCACCATTGAAAACAAAGACTTTGAAAAACTCATCAAGCAGTATGACCGACCAAAAGCCTTTATCTACTGTGACCCACCATATTATGATGCCGAAGGGTTCTATGCAGTTATCTTCCCTAAAGAGGATCACATCAGATTGCACGATACCTTGGCAAAGGCAGAGGGATTTGTCATGGTCAGCTATAACAATGCACCTGAAATTGTGGAGCTGTATGGGGATTTCTTTATCTTCCACACCACAAGAGCCAACAGTATGTCCCATAAGGAGGGTGAAGTCTATGAAGAACTGATTATGACCAACTATGATCCACGGCCATATATTATGCAGAAAAACCATCAAATGAATCTCTTCTCATTCCTAAGTGTTTTGACAGAGGGAGATTATACACTCATTCATGAGCCACAACAGGCTTTGAAAAAATAAAAGATAATAGAAAGAGGTATGCATTATGAAAAACAATATGGAAAACAAAGGACTTCTTGTCACAAATGAAATGATTGAAAAGGCAAACTTGGGTGATGAAATCACTCTAACAGCTACCGACCACCTCATTCTCCTTACCAAGTCCAAAATAACGGCCATGGATTTAATTCAGACCATCGACTCCCTTGCTGAAATTACCCAGGCGTATTTGGAGATTTTGGAAAAGAACTGCGGTGGTTGTGAGGATTGTGGCCACTGTGAGGAATTGGAACGAGAAATCATTCAGTTGCCGGAATATCTCCTTGAAATCGCAGATATCCCTGTGGATGCAAAGCTCTGTGCCTATGTAGAGGAAGGCAATGGCGTTGTCCATGTAGAGCAGGCTGACTATGAACATGATATTGCCGATATTCCTCCCCATTTGCTTGCACTGTTTGAAAACTACGGTATCTGCATTGGGGAGTTGGATGCACTGCTTGTAAAGGGGGAACTTTTGCATGGATAAGAAATATGTATATCCTTACAGCATGAGCGAAGCCAAACGAAATGGCGAACTTACGCAGTACCGAGAATCCTTTCAGGAAAACATCCGCTGTGCAAAGGCAATACAAAATACCATCAGCAAGAACTTTGACGGGATGCATTTAGGCAAGGATGTTGCGAAAGAGGTGATTGCCGAGTTTGGCTATGACCGAGTGAACTTTGTTCTTGCAAATACGATGAAGGAACTAAAGCACGATGGCAGATTTTCTCGTGAAAACAAGGAATGGGCAAAGGGTATCTATATCCCCAAAAACAAGGTGAACGGCATCAATATGAATGCTGAATTTGTGGTGACAAGCCACCCTGCCGTCCTTGATGGTTTTGTAAACCAAGCAAGAAAAGAATATCAAGATTTGGAGCTATGGGATCATACCCACTGCAATGATAAGACACACCTTGACTTTGTCGGTAAGGTCATGGTGTTAGATCCCACTTATCTAAAAGATGAGTACAAAACACCTCGTGATCAGCTTATTCTCTGTGAGGGTGGTTTCGGCTGCAGTCCAACCGCAAGTGGAAGAAAGGTGTTTGGCAGATTTCTCTCTGACGGAGAAAAATGCCAATATGACCGCTCAGACTTTATCGGTGAGTTAAAGGAGGAACTTCTCCCACAGTGGGCAAGAGAAAAAATACAGGAGATGACCGAGCAGAAGCAGTCCTCTCCTGATATAGGAGGGATGCATATGCAGTAAGGAGGAAATCATGGAGAGCATTAAACTCAAAAACAGCATCATCCACTATTATGGCAGCCCATCTGGATATCTAAAAGACGGCAAAGCTACAGTAGACACCATGTTTGAATGTGAGGAACTGAAAGACTGGTGTAAAAACAGACAGTATGCTGTTACCTTTGCCGATGGTATCTTTGACAGGTTGGCGAGAAAGGAGAATTTATTGGATTCACAAGAAAATGAAATATCCTTAAAGAATGTCCGAATTTGGCAGCTAAATGCCGATTCGGACTTTTCTATGCGCTTTATTTCCTTTGATGAATTCGAGAAAAAGTTTGGTGAGCCATCTAAGGATCACTATGGTGTTATCTATGACGGTAATCTCTCCACCAACAATCTCGATGAAATCTATGAGATTTGCAACCTGAACCATCCCACAGGCTACAAGGGACATTCCCTATCCATGTCAGATGTAGTGGAGCTGTATGACGAGAATGGCAGTGAGTTTCACTATGTAGATCGGTTTGGGTTTCAGCAAATCGACTTTGAACCGTCAGAGCAAACACAGGGCTTTGAGATGAAAAAGGAATTGTAAGAACGGAGGTCTTAAATGAAGCAGAATAACAATTTGAATTTTGATGTAAGAGTCAACACCATCGAAAACGGTGGCAATGTCAAGGCATATGCTTCGGTGAATATCGGCGGAGCATATGCCATTAAAAATCTTCGCATCATCGAAGGTAGCAAAGGAATTTTTGTGGCAATGCCCAGCGTGAAAAACCACAAGGGTGAGTATGATGATATTTTCTTTCCCATCACCAAAGAGAGCCGTACAGCCCTTAACGATTCGGTGATTGCTGCCTATGAGAAAAAACTGGAAATGTCAGACAATCATACACAGGAGCAAAAAGATGCTCCCGAATTATCCATGTAACCCAAATCATCAATTAAAAAATATTGGAGGAAAATACTATGAAAATTTTTAAGAACATGATCGCTAAGGCTAAGAACATCACCAAGAAGGCTATAAAATTTGCAAATGAAACAGCTATCAAGGTCAGCACCTTTTTTGCGGCACAGAAGCACAAAATGCACCTAATACTGGCTAACAACAGCGGTGAAAATTACGTTGACTCGGCAGTGAAAATCCTTATCGCTGTGGTTTTGGGCGGTCTGCTCCTTGCCGGTCTTTATGCATTGTTCGGGGATGTGGTTATGCCTACGCTCAAGAGCAAAATTCAGGAAATGTTTAACTACGCAGGTTAATGGAGGCAGAGTATGAGAGAAAAACTGAAGAAATCAGCCTCTCTGCTCCTCATCCTTTGCCTTGTTCTCTCTGTTATCGGTGGCAGTGCCTATGCTGCCCACCGATACTTTGAGGATGCCAAAGGACACTGGGCGGAGGAAGCTATTCAAAAGCTAACAGAGCAAGGAGTCATTGCAGGATATCCCGATGGTCTTTGTCATCCCGATGAAATGATTACAAGGGCAGAATTTGCTACACTTCTTGCCAGAACCCTAGCAGAAAATGTACCTACAACAGAAAACAAGATGATATTTGCCGATATTAGCGGTCATTGGGCAGAGAGCAGTATCTGCTACCTTTTAGGAGAAAACATCATTGTACCCGAAGAATATGAAAACAATCACTTTGAACCAAACAAGCTGATTACCCGCTTAGAAATGGTAAAAATGATTGTTCGTGTTTTGGGTATGGATTGCCACAGTGAAGATTGTCTCTGTGATTTGGACTTTACAGATATCAGTTTCCTTGAAAAAGAGGATCAGCTATATCTCTGTATTGGTAATAAGCAGTTTATTATTAACGGCTACCCCGATGGCAGTGTCAAGCCAAATGATAATGCTACTCGAGGGGAAGCCTTTGAAATGCTTGTAAAAGAGGAAGAAGCCAAGGATAAACTGGAACAAGAACAGCAAAAACCGCCAGTTGTCAAGCCGGATGAAAAGCCATCTGGCGGTGGAAATGGCGGCGGTGGTTCTTCTTATGTCCCGGCTCCACAGTTCGCCTTTACCATTCCCGAAAACTGCTATGTGGGTGATGAATTGAAAATCGCCCCAACGAGCAAATATGTAAGCACTGTTTCTTGGAGTATCACTAAAGATGAACTTCCTGTGGAGCTTGCCAAATCCTTTGAGGGAGAACTCACCAAGGACGGTGGTACATTAAAGGCAAAGGAAGTTGGCAAGTATACCATCACTGCAACGGCAAAAAACAGTCGTGGCAAAGAAGTTATCCATAGCCAAACCGTAACTATCTATCCCGTGGTTGGAATTAACTTCACCTTGCCCGAAACAGCCCATACCGACACAAGCATTGCATTGGATTTGAAAACCGAGAATCTAAGTGCGTACCCCGTTGTCTGGACCGTAACAAAGAATGGTGAAACCGCTGACCTTGCCAAAGTCATTACAGGCAGTCTTGGCAATACAGGTGGCACTATTCAGTTTAAAGAGCATGGCAGCTATACCCTAACGGCTGCCATCACCGATAGCCTTGGAAAGGTGTCCGCTGTTTCCCAAAGCATTGTGGTCTATCCTGTGGTGGAAGTAAAGCTAACACTGCCGAATCTTTCTCATACGGATAAAACGGTCATTTTACAGACAGAGAGCAAGAATGCCGAGGGTTTGACAGCCGATTGGGTACTGACAAAGGATGGTGCTCCTGTGGGGCTTGAAAGCCAGATTGAGGGCAATGTGAGCCTTGCAGACAGCAATATCCGTTTCAAAGAAAAAGGAGTTTATCAGCTGACAATTACCCTGACAGATAAGACCGGCAGAGCCTTTGCCGATACTGCAAAAATCACTGTCTATCCTGTGGGTGTTGTTGGATTTTATCTTCCCTCTATTTTGCATACCGATGATACTGTAAAGGTAGAAACAACCCTTACGGAAATCGGTGAGAAACAAGCTGTTTGGACTGTTTTTAAAAATGGCACAGAGGTATCCTTGGAAAACTGTATCAGTGGAACACTCACCAATAATGGTGGCAATATCCGTTTTAAAGACAAAGGCGAATATATGCTGAAGTGTTCCTTTACCGATGAGGGTGGCAGAAAGTATGCCTACGAACAAGCGGTCAAGGTGTATCCCGTACCAACGGTTACCTATACACAGCCAAAGCTCATTCATACCGATACCGAGGTGGAAATCAACACTACTACCACAGACTTAGATGACTTGACCTTGGAGTGGCTTGTGGACAACACCTTTGGGTATCAGGACTGGAACACCTTCGTAACAGGAAAGCTCCATAACGAGGGTGGCAGTATCCACTTTAAAAGGGTAGGCATTTATGAGCTTGTAGCAAGAATCACCGATGAAACAGGCAGAGTATTCCTCTTTGAACCTAAGAACAAAACAGAGGTGCTTCCTGTACTCGCCCTTGGTTTTACACTTCCCGAAATCGCCTATACCGATACGCAAATCAACATCAGAACCAGCGGTCATAACAATACCTTGCCCGTAGAGTGGACACTTACCAAGGATGGAAAAGAAGTATATGTCGTACAGGCTCTTGATGGAACACTAAATAAGCTGGGTGGCAAAGTCACTTTCAAGGAGCATGGTAACTATGTTCTAACTGCTACCATGACGGATCTGCTTGGCAGAAGTTATGCCCACAGCGAAAGCATCACCATTATGCCTATTTTTGACTTTGCTTTCACCATGCCAGTAGAAGTTCATTACGGTACAGAGTTTGCTGTAACCGTAGAAAAGGCAGAACATATGGAAAATGCGGCGGTAGCATGGACACTTACAAAAGATGATGTGCCGGCTAATTACACAGGAACACTTACCAAAAGTGGTGGCACAATCGCTGTGGCTGATACAGGCACTTTCACGCTAACCTCTGTTGCTACGGATCGTTTAGGACGAGAAAGCCGTCACAGTCAAAAAGTCAGCATTACCAATACCGCACCTATGGTAACAAGCATAACGGCAACCCCTACAAGAACAGTAAAAGATGGTAAGTTCTTTGTGAATATCACAGCAACAGCCAATGACACAGATGGAGATACCACTACCTTGGAGTGGGAAAATAGAACCGCAGATGACTATTACGCTGTAGGTACCCATACCATTAGAGTCCGTGCCAAAGACATTGCAGGAGCATACAGTGAATGGTCGGAAAAGACCTTTACCATCCAAAATTCTGCACCTACTGTTACATTGACGGCAACCCCTACCAGAACAGTGAAAAATGGTAAGTTCCTTGTGAGTATCACTGCAACAGCCAATGACACAGATGGAGATATCACTACTTTGGAGTGGGAAAATAGAACCGCAGATGACTATTACGCTGTAGGTACCCATACCATCAGAGTCCGTGCCAAGGATGTTGCAGGAGCATACAGTGAATGGTCGGAAAAGACCTTTACCATCCAAAGCTTCGCACCTACTGTTACATTGACGGTAACCCCTACCAGAACAGTGAAAAATGGCAAGTTTCTTGTGAATATCACAGCAACAGCCAATGACACAGATGGAGATACCACCACCTTGGAGTGGGAAAACAAAGTAGCAGATAACTACTATGCCGTAGGTACCTATACCATCAGAGTCCGTGCCAAGGACAGTACAGGCTTATATTCCGATTGGGTAAGTAAAACCTTTACCATCCAAAGTTCTGCCCCAACACGACCTGTCATTGCTCGAACACCAAATAGCAACAGCGTTGCACCGGGAACAGCAGTTACCATTACCGCTGAAAGCACCGATGCCGATGGAGATGCTATCACCTATGTATGGGAAAATCGCCCAAATGAAAGCCATGTGTATTCACTTGGCAAAAATGTGGTGCGAGTAAAGGCTGTCGATGCAACCGGTGCAGAATCTCCTTGGGCAGCCATTGTGTTCTTTGTGGCTGACTCAAACGGCAGTGGTGGTATGACGCTGACAGGTCCCGACTCTACTATTTTAGAAAACGGCATTGAGGGAGCAACCATTACCAAATACACTTTTACCGTGCCGCCTGTCAGTGGACACAGCGGAAATGACTATGGCAGAGTTCGTGGCTACAATGTATTGACCAAGCAATGGGATCAGCTTGATTATGGAACAACAAGCAATGGTATTTCCTTTGAAAGAAACCTAAACAGTAGGCTGTATTCCAAATTGGAGTTTTACTATTACACCAACCACAACTGTATGTACAACAAATCCAATATCACGTACAGTGTGGAATATTTCTTTGAGTAATGGTTGTGGAGGTAGCTGTTCAAGCAGCTCTGCTCACCATCTTACTCATTTATGCCGCCATAAGAGATGTGAAAACAAGAGAAATATCTCCCTATCTTTGCATGGGAGTGGCACTGTTATCTTTGCTTGACTTTCAAGCAGAAAATCTCTTAGGGCTTGGCATTCCCCTCATTCTATGGCTAGCAGCAACCTATATCTGCCCCGAAAAATTAGGTGGTGGAGATATTAAATTAACCGCATCTGTCAGTCTTGTCATCGGCTTTCCCGCCACAGCCTATGGCATTATCATCACATTTTCTATTGTGGTGCTTATCTATTTTTCCCTTAGACCATTCTCTCAAAAGCAAGAGGTAAGGAATCTGTCCTTGCCTCTTGCTCCTTTCTTGGCGGTAGGGTTTTTAATCACATACTTTATGAAAATAGGAGGCTATATCTTATGAGAAAACTGAACAATAAAAAAGGCTTCACAGCGGTTTCTATCCTTGTACCTGTAGTGACCATTCTTGCTTTTGTACCGAAAATGGTCAAAGAGCATCGCAGAAGAAAAAACACATCGGCATCAATTTAAGGAGGAACATAAGCTATGAATTTTATGAAAAACAGAACAATGGTGGGTATCCTTTGCATCGTATTGTCTCTTGTGGTTTGCTTTGGCATTACACCGCTGTTTAACAAGAGTATCAGCCAAAAGACGGAGATTGTCCGAGTGGCAAAGGAAATTAAAGCAGGAGATGAAATCACCAAGGACATGGTGCAGACAGTAGAAGTTGGTGGATATAATTTGCCAGAGAATATCATCAAAACCAAAGATACAGTTGTTGGCACCTATGCACTAGCAGACCTATCTGTAGGTGACTATATTCTAAACACAAAGGTGTCACAAACACCTGCATATGAAAATGCGTATCTTTATTACCTTGACGGCACAAAACAGGCAATTTCTTTGACACTCAAAACTTTTGCAGGCGGTCTTTCGGGTAAGCTGCAGAGTGGTGATATTGTATCGGTCATTGCCCCTGATTATAAGGGGCAAGGTATGACAGTTATTCCTCCCGAACTGAAATATGTAGAGGTTATCTCGGTAACTGCTCCAAGTGGTTATGATGCCAACACTGGAGAGAAAATTAAAAACCAAGATGAGCGTGAATTACCGTCTACCGTAACCCTATTGGTAACACCCGAGCAGGGCAATATCTTAGCCGAGCTTGAAACTGAGGGCAAGAGCCATCTATCCCTTGTCTTCCGTGGTGACAGTGAAAAAGCGAAGGAATTTATCACAGTGCAAGAGGATGTTATTAACAAGCTCCATCACCCTGAAATCACTGCAAATGAGGTAGAAACAACTCCTCAATCAGAATCTGAAACAACAGAACAGCCCCAAAATCCCGACATTGAGGAAAGGGATGGTGAGTAATGAATTTTAAGAAAAACTCCATATTCAGCAAAAGCAGTAAGACCTTGCCTCCACAGGAGCAAGTGCTCCATGGGGGCGTTCTTGCTGTTTGGGGGAGTCCCGGCAGCGGAAAGACTACCGTGGCTACCAAAATTGCAAAGTATCTTGCCGATAAAAAGAAAAATGTGATTTTGCTCCTTTGTGATATGACAGCACCCATGCTCCCTTGCATCTGCCCACCCTCAGAACTGGAATGTGAAAAATCTTTGGGCAGTATTTTGGCTGCCCCCCATGTCAATGAATCCTTGGTGAAGTATCATATGATAACCCACAAGAAGATGAATCACCTCACCATTTTGGGAATGCTCAAGGGCGAAAATGAGTACAGCTACACACCATTTTATGAAACACAGGCAAAAGAGCTGATTGACTCCCTTAGAAAAATTGCGCCCTTTATTGTCATTGACTGTGGCAGCTATATTGCCAACGATGTACTGTCGGCTGTGGCCCTCATGAACAGCGATGCCATTTTGCGATTGGCAAACTGCGATTTAAAGTCCATTAGCTATCTCTCTAGTCAGCTTTCCACCTTGCAAAGTGCAGGTCTTGACTTTGACAAGCAGTACAAATGTGCTTCAAACATTAAGGCAAACCATAGCATTGACCATATGAGTGGTGCAATGGGAAGTCTAACCTTCAAGTTTCCTCACTCCTCAGAGATAGAGCAGCAATACTTAGAGGGCAACCTCTTTGCAGATTTAACCCTCAAGGATAGTCGAGAGTTCCGCCGTGAGATTGAGAAAATCGTGAAGGAGGTGTTCGGTTAATGAAACTAGGCGAAAAGCGAGGAAACTCTATTTTTGAAAAGAAATTCAAGCTGTCGACAACTCAAGAAATCTTGGCAACTGAGGTTACTGAAGAAACTGAGAACATCTTTGCGGAAGATACAGTAGTAGAAGAACCGTTGTTATATCGCAGAGCCGATGAACTGATGACAGCAGAAATAGAAAATGCAGTACCTGTGGAGTTGGGCATGAAGAAAAATGCCCACTCTTTATTTTTTGCCCCAGAAAGTGAAAGTAAGGACTTTTCTACAGTCCTAAAGTTAGTGCAGGAATACATCTCGGAAAACTATGCCCAGCTCATCACAGACAGCTCGCTTGATGATGCCAAGGAGCAGATGAAACGCTACATCTCCAAATTTGTCATGAAAAAAAGAATTGCGGTGAAAGGGATGGATGGCAATGATCTTACATCAGCCCTTTATACCGAGATGGCGGAGTATGGCTTTTTGACCAAATATATCTTTGGTAAAGGCATTGAGGAAATTGACATCAACTCGTGGCAGGATATTGAGGTGCAGTATTCTGACGGTCGTACTGTAAAACTGGACGAGCGTTTTGACTCCCCCGAACACGCCATTAATGTGGTGCGAAGAATGCTTCATGTGTCGGGCATGGTGCTTGATAATGCCAGCCCTGTTGTCCTTGGACATTTATCCAAAAACATTCGTATTGCAGCCATGAAAACACCCATTGTGGATGACGATGTAGGTGTGGCAGCCTCCATTCGTATCGTCAATCCTCAAAGCATGAAAAAAGAGGATTTTGTAAGGACAGGTACGGCAACCGATAGAATGCTTGATTTTCTTTCGGCACTCATTCGCTACGGAGTTTCAGTCTGTGTTGCCGGTGCTACCTCAAGTGGTAAAACAACTGTCCTTGGCTGGCTGCTGACTACCATTCCTGATAACAAGAGAATTTACACCATAGAAAATGGCTCTCGTGAGCTTGACCTCACACGCTTTGCTAATGGAAAGGTAAGCAATTCAGTAATTCATACCTTGACCAGAGATAGCGATATCCAAAGCCAATGTATAGATCAGATTAAACTCCTTGATATGGCACTGCGATTTAACCCTGACTTTGCTGTTATCGGTGAGATGCGTGGTCCCGAAGCCAATGCAGCACAGGAAGCCGCCCGAACCGGTATTGCGGTGATGACCACCATCCATGCCAACTCTTGTGAGGCAACCTACCGAAGAATGGTATCCCTTTGTAAACGTGCTGTGGATATGAGCGATGAAACCCTCATGCAGTATGTCACCGAAGCCTATCCCATTATTGTATTCTGCAAGCAACTGGAGAATAAGCAACGTCGTATGATGGAGATTATGGAGTGTGAAATTCTGCCGGATGGTACACGCAACTACCGCACCATTTTCCAATATGTGATTACAGAAAACCGCATTGAGGACGGCAGCTTTATCATTGATGGTCATCACGAGCAAGTAAACACCATTTCGGACAGCCTCTCCAAGCGACTTTTGGAAAACGGTATGCCCCTTGCACAGATTAATATTCTTAAAAAGAAATATGAGGTGAAGTCAGCTTGAATTTGATATTACTCCTTGCCTGTGTCGGAATGATTACAGGCTTTTTTATTTTGCTGTCCATTTCGCCTGCCGAGTTTACCGATGGCATCTTTGCAAGATTGCTCTCAAACTCCACAAGCTTAAAGGCTGAAATTAAAGAAAGCACCAATCGTAAAAAGGTAGGTTTCTTCAAGCGAGAAATCAAAGAGGTACAGGAAATCCTCAAAGTCACCGGTAGAAGCAAGCAGTTTCCATTTCTCTGTCTGCTATCACTGGCACTTTTTGCTGTGGGAGCTTCCATTGCCATTATGATTGGTAACTTCTTTGCGGTACCTGTGCTTGCAATCGGGTGTATGATGTTGCCCTTTTGGTATGTGCGCCTTACCCAATCCCACTTCAAGAAAGATATTGCCTCAGAGCTTGAAACGGCTCTTTCCATTATCACCACTGCATACCTGCGAAATGAGGATATTGTAACAGCCGTAGAGGAAAACATCGGATACTTAAACCCACCTGTACTGTCGGTATTTAAGGCTTTTACCTACCGCATTAAGATGATCAATCCAGACATTATAGCAGCACTTGTGGCTATGCGTGAACAGATAGATAATGCTGTATTCCGTGAATGGTGCGATGCCATGATTGCCTGTCAGCATGACCGCAGTCTGAAAAGCACCTTGACGCCGATTGTGACAAAGCTAAGTGATATGCGAGTGGTAAACGGTGAACTGGAGAACTTGGTCTTTGAGCCGAGAAAAGAGTTTATCTCCATGCAAATCCTAATGCTATCTAACATCCCATTGCTGTACTTCTTAAACAAGGACTGGTACGGCACACTCATGTATACTGCACCGGGGCAAATGGTTCTTGCTGTTTGTTTTATCATCATGTTTGTATCCATGGCTCGTGTCATCAAGTTAACACAGCCTATAGAGTATAGGAGGTGAAATCATTGCAATTCTTAATTTTACTTTTTGGCACATTGTTTGGTGTAGGGCTATTCTTTATCCTTGCCGATGTGCTAAAGCTACCAAGCCTTCGAACAGGAAAGGCAATGCTTTCTGCTACAAAGCAAAGTGGCGAAAAAGCCAAAAGTATAGATGCCTTAATCAGCGGATGGGCAGTAAAGCTTGCCAAATATCTGCCTATGGATGAGTACAAAAAAATCCGTATGCAGAACACCTTAAATGCTGCAGGCATGAAAGAAACCGCAGAGGAATTTATGGCGAATGTCATCTTAAAAGCAGGATTGATTGTTCTTGCCATATTCCCTTGTCTTTTGGTGTTCCCGCTTCTTGCTCCCGTGGTGTTGTTCCTTGCAGTGATTGTCTATTTCAAGGAAATTCGCAAAGCAGATGAAAAGCTATCTGCAAAGCGAGAAAAAATTGAAGTGGAGCTGCCACGCTTTGTAGCCACCATTACACAGGAGCTAAAGGCGAGCCGAGATGTCCTCTCTATGCTTGAACACTACAAGAAAAATGCAGGCGAGGACTTTGCAAGAGAGCTTGATATTGTAACGGCTGATATGCGTTCCTCAAGCTACGAGGCAGCTCTCACACGTTTTGAGTCAAGACTGAATTCCCACATGTTATCTGACATCACAAGAGGTCTAATCGGTGTGCTTCGTGGTGATGATGGGGGGATGTACTTTCAAATGCTCTCCCACGATATGAAACAGTTAGAACTGCAGCGACTAAAAGCCGAAGCTTTGAAGATACCGCCAAAAATCCGAGTGTTCAGCTTCCTCATGCTGATGTGTTTCCTCATGATGTATATGGTGGTCATTATCTTTGAGATTATCCGTTCCCTTGGTGGAATGTTGTAGGAGGGCTGTGAGCATCGCCACGCAATTCGCACACAAAATTTATGGATAACTTAAAGCTTTGTGTCTGTGACAAAAAAATGAAAGGAGAGCAAATGAACAGATTACGAAAGTCAATAAAAAACAACCGTGGTGAGGGATATATTGATGTGGTGGTGCTTGTTCTTTGTGCCATGATCGTTATTGCCTTAGCTGTTAAAGTATTTCCAGCCTACATCGCCAAGCAAAAGGTAGATACCTTTGCAACTGAACTTGTTCGTGAAGCTGAGATTGTAGGGCGAATTGGCTCTGAAACAGCAAGGCGAGAACAGCTCCTTGTAGAAAAGACAGGTATCGCTCCCGAAGTGAGTTGGTCTCGCACGGGACGTATCCAGTTGAACGAGGAAATTTCTGTTGTGGTAATCTATCGTATGGATATCGGCCTGTTTGGAGAGTTTGGCTCATTTCCTGTTACCATCAGAGGTGAAGCTATAGGAAAAAGTGAGGTGTACTGGAAATGACCAGCGTGATGCTGGATCAAATTTCACATACAAAAATTGTCTTAATTTATACCTTTGTACCTGCGACCGAATTTCGTGGAAAGGAGAATAATGATTAGAAAACTAAATCATTCACTTAAAAACAACCGTGGCAACGGTTATCCTTTAGCTGTTGCAATCACCCTTATACTGGTAATGATTTTTACGGGTATCTCTGAATACTTTCGTCTCATGATTGTGGCACAGGGTGTACGAGATGCCTTGCAAGATGCGGTCATTTCAACGGTGGTAGAGAACTATGATGAAGTGTACCATGGTGTAAGAGAGGGGTATTCGGGCGGTTATCAGCCATCGACAGAGGACTTTGAGGAATCCATTGATTATGGCGATATTTATGATAAAATAGATAATATACTAGGTCTTTCGGTAGAGAATGATTATCACGTCAAGGGTGTAAGCGATACTACGGAAATGCAGTTTCGGATATGGAATCTTAATGTAGATATTGAGAATGCACCTCTTGCCACAGCAGACCGTGACGGTGAAAGGTTCAAAATTGACAGCACTATTATGCTTGAAGTCCCTGTCTCCTTTGGTGGAAAACTTCTGCCACCGATGCAGATTAAGGTGAAAAATAGTGCCGGTTATACACCGAAATTTTAACATTGTTATAATGTCTAAATCTTTCAGTAGCTATTATTTGCTTTCTATGGTAATGTGTGGCTTAACAAAAATACAGGAGGATAACGCTTATGAAAAATATGAACGATAAAACAAAGAAATGGTTGACAGTTGCAGGAGGACTTGCTGTGAGTGCACTTCTCATTACATTGATTACAGGACAGTTCAGAATTGCACCAATAAACGATGTGGAGATTCCACCACAAAACAATGATGGGCAGAGTGTGGTGGTGGAAACACTAGATATCACAGAGAAAGAAAATGACACCACCGTGCCTGACATCAAAGTTCCCGAGCAATCCGAAAATTCAAACGGTGATGACATAGGCACCGACCAAACCATCCAGCCCAATATACCCGAAAAGCCTACCTACACAGAAGAAGAACTGACCAACCAAAATCAGAAACCCAATGGTGATCCCGTGACGGAAAATGATAAGGTTCAGGATCACGACAAGGTAGAAAAGCCAGTTACACCACCAAAGGCTGATAATCAGCCTCAAAGTGGGGATAAAAGTGATGGTAAAATCTATGTGCCGGGGTTTGGTTGGATTGATGATGTAGGCGATGGACATGGAAGCGTTGCTGAGGATATGTATGAGAACGGAAATAAAGTCGGCATTATGGACTAAAACATAAATAAGCAAAGAAAATGCACTGCAAAGGCGGTGCATTTTTTTCTTTGCAGAAAGGAGAGTTTCTATGAGAAAAACACTAGCCTCACTATGTCTAATCCTTGCCATTGTGTTTTGCTTTTCTGTTCCTGCATTTGCTGTAGGGGATGGAAATTTAGATGGCGGTGGCGGTGGCATGGGAAGTGGCACAAGCACTAACGTGTGGTTTGGAGATGATGGAGTCCGAGTAACGGTAGTAAAAGCAGAAACCCATTCGCCTGTGACAACACCAATAGATTTGACAAATAAATCACCTACTAATGTGCGATTGCATTTTGGAAAAGTAAGTAAACTTAGCTATACCAATGGAATGGGATTAACACCAAGTAAAAGTGCTTATTTATTTTACAAACCCTCACAAGCATTACCTCGTATTGTAAGTTCCAATGGTAGAAACAACATTGCAGCAATAAAAAGCTATTTTACTGATGAGCAGGTAATTCGTTCCATTGCAAATTTAACAGGTATGAACTACGAGGTGCTAATCGGTGGAGATTACAAGTTATTACTAGAACCATTGGCAATTTACAAGTTCGAGGGTGTAATGGTTGCAACCACTGCTACCGAGGCAGCTCTCTATGATGAGCAAGTAAATGGTTTGCTTCGTAGACGTATGGTTTCACTCAGCCATAAAAACCTTCCTCTTGCCATGTTCCTTGAAGTGTCCGATCTTGGCTATTCTGCATGGAACGGAAGTAAAACCAAAGCAGCTTCCAACGCAGATATTAAATCCTCCCTTGGACTCGGTATTGTGCGATTTACCGAGCAGCCGGAACCACCGTTGGTATCCACCTATGATTATGAATATCGTGTCAATACCGAGGTCATCACATCAGTGATGGTTAGTGGTGGTCAGTCTGATCCTGACAATCCTACAAATGTTAGCTTTTATATTGATGGCAGAACTTACAATGTAGGTAATGTTTATTACCCCGAGGGTGACAGCCAGCTTGCTTGGGTGAAGTGGAAAACACCCGATACGGAGCAAGATATGGTAATCAATGTATCGGTGCGAGGCCCCGGAGGAACGAACAAGACAACTATCAATTGTAAGATCGTTGACCTTGATAAGAACCCACCTCCAAATCCTGTTGCAGATGACCGAAATGATCGTTTTCGTCAAGAGCCTGTTCCACAAAGAGAAGAAAAAACAAGGGCAGATTGGAGCATTTGGTACCCACGGTGGCAGGAATATTGGGTGCGCCACGGCAACAGTGAAGATGGATATTGGTGGTGTGACCATGGATGGTGGGAGTTCGATTTGAACCGCTATTATGCGACCTTTTCTGCTAATATGAATATTACCTGTGACAGTAAAAATCCAACTGCCAGTGGTCGTGTTATGAAATCAGGGTACGGCATCAACCAAAAGGTATCTTCATCGGTCAGTACCAATCAAAGCTCGGCTGTCAGCAAGCCACAAAATGCTGTCAGCTATTTCCCTGAATTTAACTACAAAACCTATTGGCGACTATTAGAACGTATGGGTAGTGGACAATTTGAATTTCAGAAAAACCATTATTCCACCTATAAAAACCACACCCATTTTACACCCATTTGGATGCCTAACGGAGCCTATGAAGTCAATACATGGGTAATTGATAGTTGGACACCAGTGGGTATGCTTTCAGCGAATCTAACCGACAGTTTAATCATCCGTGGCTCATTATGGGATGACTGGCATGTGGCACCTCTAAACCGTAACAAGGAGGATATCTATGGCTTATGAACGTATTAAAGCACCACAGTCAGAAGTGTATCATTATACGAAAAAGGAGAATTTGGGCAGTATCCTGTCAGACGGTAAAATACGGAGGTATAGAGATAAGAAGTGTTGGTTTTGTGCTTCCTTGGAAGATACTCTGCGTTTGATGGAGCTAACGGTGATAAACGAGGGCGGTCTGTATCTCGGTGTCAATGGACTGCCCATGAGGTATCCAAAGTTCGCTCCCGATGACTTTGGTATTTTGAAACTTACACCCAGGTATCAAAATGGCGAATCTGTAAAGTGGAATCAAGAAGTCGACAGCGGATGCACAAATAAGCAAAAAGCACTGGCAGAAGAATTCAGCAACTTAAAGCTTGGATACCGTGGGGATTTAAAGTTTCAGCAAACCCTGAAATATTAGAATTAAGTGAAGCCTTGCAAATGAGAGTAACGTATGCTCTTACCATGCAAGGCTTTTGCTATTAAACAGAAAGGTGGATTTTAATTTATGACAAAAAACAAGAAGTATGTACTTTGCCTTGTGGTTGCACTGCTTGTGTGTTTTGCTTTCAGCACCACAGCTTTTGCAGCGGGGAAAGGAGATGTAGCAGGAGCAATTGAAAACACTTGGAATGATGCCTCAGGACAGATCAAGACAGTAGTTAACAAGGTAGTATTCCCAGCAATCGATCTCATTTTGGCCGTATTTTTCTTTGCCAAGTTAGGATTAAGTTATTTTGATTATCGCAAATCAGGCCAATTTGAGTGGGCAGCTCCGGCAATTCTTTTTGCTTGTTTAGTGTTTACCCTAACTGCTCCACTGTATATTTGGGATGTAATTGGCTTGTAGGTAAAAATATAAGCTGTGCCAAATTACACTGGCACAGCTTTATTTCAGTTGGGTAATTTATACGGATCGAAATTGTCTATTTCGTATGGTTTTGGATTGTGTGTTCTCTCAAGGCTTTCTATAATTATAATGGTCATATTTCTGAAAAAATTTAAGTGTATATCAGATATAGTAACAAAAAGACTTTCAAATGGATTGGTGAAAAAAAACTCATATTCGTCTGGTAATTCTAAGAACATGGCACTATTTACGTTATCAAATTCTTTTTTGTTTTTTTCAATTACATCATTCATCTTGTCCTTAATTCTATTGGTACTTCTACCACCTGCGTGTGCTAAATCATGACGAAATACGGTAAAGTATTTCCATGTTGATTTTAATTCATTCTCAGATTTAATTATGTTAGATGTTGCATTTGAAAGTTCTGTTAGGAATTTGTCTCTTAATGAAAGATCTGTTAGTTTTTTAAAAAGAAGATTTAAGATATTATCCTCTTTAATAGATGTGCTTTCAACTTCATTTGAAACAAGATACTCCCTCAATGCCTGTTCACAAGTTGCATATAGCATTGAAAATTCAATTGTTTTTTGATACCACTCTAATGGGTCAATATTATCTGAGCTTAAACTTTTGAAAAGTTCTACAGAGATGCCCCTGTTTTCTTGGACTCTTCTCATCAAAGACGGATTCATCGTCATAGCGCCAATG
This sequence comes from Holtiella tumoricola, assembly GCF_027857615.1. NCBI lineage: Bacteria > Bacillati > Bacillota > Clostridia > Lachnospirales > Cellulosilyticaceae > Holtiella > Holtiella tumoricola. Next base: position 57,411 of record NZ_JAQIFT010000033.1, on the reverse strand, counting down.
GAGTAAACAGCAGCAGTTCGTTGATCTTCATTAAAATTATTTAAAGTTTCAACCAAGCTGGACTTACCATCCTGTGTAAGATTATCTTTTATAAATGATAGAAATATATCATTTATTTGAATAAAACAGTACTGGTTATAGAATTCATTGTAAAAATCTAAACTACTTTCAGTTGGAATTAAAGGGCTAAAAGTTGCTTCTAACATATAAGTATCCTCCTTTTAAAAGTATGAGATTATTAATTATACTACAAAAATCACCTTTTTTCAAAATGCTATCATAATGAAAGCGTTTGCCTTAACTATCCTAATGCAAGTATCTTTTGGCAGATACTCGGGGTATAGCAAGTAAAGGCACTGTACTAAATCAACATAGTACAGTGCCTTAATTTCATAATTAGTTAGATTTTGCCCAGTAGGTTTAAATAAGTGGTACAGAGGGGGTGCTCACAGCACTAAATCGCCTATAGCGGTGGTACTGACACAATTGAGATTATACTACTATCTAAACCACGTGATCTTTCAAAGAAAAATGGCTAGAACGATGTCGGTGAGGGATAGCTTTGCTGTACCCAAAATTAAAAATCTGCTTTTTCTTTTCTTTAAAAGCCCTTTATTCATATGGGTTTTACAAAAACATAATTCTCATATCTGAGGAAAGTGAAACTATGACTGTCCCTACACTTGGAGGTTAAGAGCAATGGTAGTTATCCAACGTCAGGCAGTCTGTACAGTGCGTGTAGGCTAGCTGTTTGCACGATTGGCCTCGGATAACCCTCTATTCATTTTATGAGTTTAACCATGCAATTATTTTGCAACTTTTCTTATAATCGGTTGCTTATCAGAGATGACTTCCAATATATGGTTTTGACTTATTATACGAAAATGTCTAGGTTTGTATGGATAGTATTCACCATCTTCATCAGCGGTGCAAACAGGAGCAAAAATTTCTAATTGATCAAGAAGATGAGAACGCTGTATTTCCACAAAATATTTCCCTTGTCCAATTTCGTACTCATCATGTAAACAATAGGACTCATTCAATGTCTGATATATTATGTACTTTTCAAAGATTATTTCAAAAATATTGTTATTATCAATTTCTATTGGGGAGCTTTCTTTCAGCATATCCAATAGAACCTTATTTTCTACTACATCGCTAAGGTTACTGTCTTTTTCTCCAAGAGTAGAAAGTGAAACTATAATGTAAAGTTCATTGTCAATATTATCATGAATGTCTAAAATAAATGGGGCGTGTGTATCAAGACCACTGTCATTACCAAACATTATCATAATCTATCTCCTAAAACTAATATAAATTCGTTCCATAAGCGTTTAATTTTTTTGTTACTGTTTCGTAAAAGCTTTCTTCGGTATTTATATAAAATAAGTTTACAATATTAAAGTGAGAGCTTCAACTCTTAAATTATTAATAGTGGAAAGGATCAACGTTATGAGTCCTTAAGTTAGACCACCATCCTTTGCAAGATTACTTTGGACTATACTTGGATATAACGAGATAAAGCACTGTACAAAAAAATAGTACAGTACTTTGATTTTATAATTAGTGAAATTTTATGTAGTAGTGGTTTTGAAAATGTCTCGAAATATTCATGTTGTGATATTAAGTCTACTTAAACAATAGTATGGCTGTTGTTGTTTAATAAAACCTCTATAGTTCTTAGCTTATTAAGCAATTTATTCACAAATTCTTCCTGTGAGCTTTTTTCAAATTCAAAAAAATAATTATCTTCTGTATACTTAGTAAAATCTCTTGCCATATCATTTAAAAACATATCTGCAAGTTTTTTATGTGTAATATTACATTTATATAGTTTGGTTTCTTCGGTATCATAAGAAATAATTGAAACTCTATCATAAATATCTAAAAGTAATGTAAACTCTGTACCTTCTGCATCAAACCCAATAGAAATAGGTAGTTTATAACTTAGAGCGCTGATAAATCCATCAGCTATATCTAATGGAAAATTTGTGATACCACTAACATCACTAGAAAAATCACCAAGCTTAAATTCAGACCACCCCGAAGTTTAATAAGTTAAAAAACCATCTAAATGCGGTTTTAGAAAATATGGTTTACCTTCTTCAAATTCTTTTTTACATCGAATAACAGCCTCGTCTTTTGATTCAACTTGTCCCATTTGAAAATCAAATTGCTCACCAAATAAGGTTATGGATAATTTTTGAAGCCATTTTATTATATTTTCCGGAGTAAGCGGTTCTGTTTCGTTTAAGCATATATGAGTATAGTGGGGAGTTGTTGGATTTTTTTGCTGAAAAATTGTTTTTGAACAAAAATCTTTCGGTTCATAAAATACCTCTGGCGTAGGAAAGTATGCACTACGAATAAAAAAATCTATTTCACCAGAATTTAGCTTTTCGCTCAAATGCTGAGGATTGGCTTCTTCTTTTAAATCCCCCTCATTTAATGCTCTTAAATTGAAAAAATCCATCCAAAAGTATTGTTCTTCACCCTTTTTGTCATCAGTAATAGAGAATTCTACGCCCATTAAGTCGCTGATACTATTACCCATAAGTTCGTATAATCCATCAAAATAATTAAGATTTTGTATTTGTATATACTTTGTTTTCATAGAACACTCCTGTCAATTATATAAATTCGCTCTCTGAGCGTTAAAAGTCCTTGCTACCGTTTAGCAAAAGCTTTCTTAGGCGGTTATATTGAACAAGTTTACCATAATTTCCTCCGCCAAATGGGGAATTCATCGAGATGTAAAATGCTCGGCTTTGATTACCCATTCCTTTTTGATTTCCCAGAGGGTTGCTTGTGTAGAGAGTTGGCTATGTTCCTCGCTATCAAAGGAACACGTAATATCAAATATATTTTTCCAACTGTTTCTTTTCTTCTCTTTGGAATAACAAGCTGTTTCGGAATAAGGGAAAATCAAATCCCCGTCACTTAAAACAATATGCCAGTAATCAAAGTCCGACAGCAGAACAAGATTCTCAGGAACATCGATTGTTAAAAGTACAATTGGTGTTCCTTTTTCGCCCCAACCACGACTATGAAATCTCATATCCGGTCTTTTTCGTTGTCCCTCCCATTGGTACCATGCCCACACAGGAAAAACAATGCCATTTGGTGCAGTTCCAATACGTTCTGTCATTTGCTCAGCCATCCAACGATAGGCTTCCGTGAATTCGCCATTAAAGATAAGATGCTTTGCATCTGCTCTAAGGGTTCCTGTTTCGCACAGCTTCTCATAGGCTTTCAGATGTTGAATTGTCCACAAAATCATGATATACCACCACCAAATATAGTATTCTATTTATACAATTTAAATGAGTTGTACCCAACCATTTTGACGTTACTACTTTTTCTTAAAACTGTTATATAGTAGTTTTATTAACTGAATTATACCATAATCCATTAAACAGTCGCAAGGAAGTATTTCGCCGTCCTTTTGCAAGGATACTCTGGACTATTTTGGGTCTATAGGTAAAGCAAGAGCCACTGCAAATGCAAAGTGCAGTGGCTCTAAAATTAAATATGATTAACTTAATTCGTAAAAGATATCCATACCTCTATCGTCGTATAAGAAAAATACAGTTCCGGTTTCAAGATCTACGATATAAACAGAACAATCAAGTTCTGTATTATCACCTAAATCAGAGATAATTATTTTACGAAAAAGTGTTTCAATATCAATTCGGTTGGCTTTCCATATATGTCTTGTGCCGTAATAGGTTTCTTCTTCATCCACCCAATGAAAGGGGTAGCTTTGGCTTTCGATTGATGTAAGGCAGGACTCAATAAATTCTTTTTCGTTTTTTACTGCACAATTGTATTTATCGTCATAAATGACAGCTAAATTGTTAGTAAAATGTTGCTGTATGTAGAGATTTACAGCAATCTGTAAGCAAGCACCGATATATTCTTTTCTTACATTTTGAGAAGCATCATATGGCCTACCACCATCTAACTCCCACTCATTACGGTAGTGGGTAGACAGTAGCGCTCGGTTTAGCAGCTGGTTTTCGTACAAATGCATAGCCCGAAACATATGCTGCGTCCATTCGTTCCAAAAAGCAAGATATCCGTCCTTTTCATAAGGTTCAGTTGGCAAAATCTTAGGTGAGCATTGGAGATAAAATTTCTCAACAGCTCTTGCAAATTTCAAAACTTTAGCTCGGTATTTCGGCAATGAAACCGTGTAGAGGATTCCGTCTTCTGTTTCAATAACCACTGTATTTTCCTTATGGATCACTAAATAATCAATACCATTATCACAGCCACTAACTGTTACTTTACTCAAATCGTCAGATGCAAATAAACTGTGACCACAACAAGGAAGCATTTGCTCATAAGGAGTGATTTTATGATCCTGCGTTAGAGTTCTAAGCATCTGAAGTGCTGCAGCACTTGTACAGCATGAGTAACTTAATTGAGTATCCTCAATGGTAACTGTAACATTGCCGTGTAGGCATAAATCTTCCTGATTATCTGCAGAAGAATCAATCCAGCAAAAATTTGACCAAGAAATCTCAAACGTTGTTTCTGTTATTATCATAGCAACCTCCTAAAAAAGAGTTTCTAATGTAGTAGCATGGAATATATGAACAAGAGGTTGATTGCATATCATCGCATTTTCAATTAGGTCTTCGATATTGTCATATGCCTGCTCATCCTCGGATATCCACAGAGAAACTGTCTTGGTAGATCCGCTTTTTGAAATAAAGCATTTTACATCATTGTAGGAAAATTCAAGTTCACGTCCTGCATTTATCAAATATATCAATGAGGCTAAAGAATGTAACTCAAACAACTCATTTGTTAGGTTATCATGTATGTTATCGAACATATCCTCAAGCACATATTTCCCCTTTGTACCATCAGCATTTATATAAAATCCATCAATAATTTCATTTATACCCCCGCCAAATGTCCAGTTTTTAGATTCAATAAAGCCAATAAATTCTTTGAAAAATTCATCTTCAGATAGACTTATCGGCACCTCTATGCACCCTTGTATTTCAAACTCTTTACTCAAAATAATCACCACCAGTTATGTAATTTAATTTATAAGTATTAAACTCATGAATTATCATTTTTAAGTAATTTGTAAGGTTGTATTCTTATTATTTTAACATTAGAAGATAAAGGCTTCAACTCTCAAATTGTGAACAATGGAAAGGGTAAGCAATATGAAAACAAAACTCTCGTTCACCGTCCTTTTGCAAGGATACTCTGGACTATACTTGGATTATAGGTAAATCAGGAGCTAATGCACCGATAAGAGTGCATTGGCTCAATTTAGAATGCAATAATTTTTTAGTTCGAAGTACAACATATGGAAGTTATGATACAACTAAGATTACTGAGAAAGATAATGATGAGTTGACTGTAAGAGTAAAAGGTTTAAAAAATGGAAATACATATAAATATATAATTTCAGGTGTAACGAATAACGACACGGGTAGTAATAAAACGCTTACTGGAACACTTATAGCAGTTGATGAAGATTAATTAGATAATTATGAAAATATATGCTATTTATTCAATTATCGCTGTTATAAAGGAGAAGAGAGCTAAAAAAGTTTTTTTCAATTTTTGATTTGTTGGTTTAAAGTGTGGCATATTGATAATTGGTTAATTACTGTCAGTGTGAAGAAAGGTGTGGATATATGGAATGTCTATTGAACTTTGAAAATTTTGAATTAATCATAAAGCCGAAAGTTTTTGAATAAGATATTTGTTTGTCCAGCTTCCATTGGTAGGTACGTTTTACCTACATGGTAAAATACAGCTAATAACGCAATAAGGAATTATACTATTCATACAGTATAGTTCCTTTGCTTGTTATAGACCCCAAATAGGAAGAGTAACCTTGTATAAAAATGGTGATAGGATTTTCATTCTCATAGGAATGTCCTTTCTTCTGTTCGTATTTTTTGTTGAAAAATCTGTTTTGCCGTAGTAAAATTATTCTATATACATACTGAGGAATATTTTTCAAAACGGTAGCAAGAAATTGGTAAAACAAATGAAAATACTATTTATAGGAGGTTAATTTTATGAATCATTTACCACTTAATGTAAGAGTTCCCATTGAGGAAGACAATCCCAGTATTGTTCGTCTAGAAGAGAAATGTATCAAATGTGGAATGTGCAAAGAGATATGTACCAATCAAATAGGTGTACATGGCACATATACTTTTGAACAGACCGATGGACAAGTAGTGTGCATAAATTGTGGGCAGTGTGCAAATGTATGTCCGGTAGATAGCATTACTGAAAAGTATGAATATCACTACGTAAAGGAAGCCATAAATAATCCGGAAAAAGTCGTCATTGTTAGCACATCCCCATCCGTAAGAGTTGCACTTGGCGAAGAGTTTGGCATGTCAGCTGGCAGCTTTGTTCAGGAAAAGATGGTGGCACTACTTAGAAAACTTGGTGTTGATTTTGTCCTTGACACCAACTTTGCAGCCGATTTAACAATTGTTGAAGAAGCCAGTGAACTAGTTGAAAGAGTTACGCAAAATACTGCACCACTTCCGCAATTTACCAGTTGTTGCCCTGCATGGGTTAAATATGTTGAAACATATTATCCGGAGATGATGTCAAACCTTTCTACAGCCAAAAGTCCAATCGGTATGCAAGGACCAACCATTAAAACCTATTTTGCAAATAAGAAAGGTCTTAATCCGCAAAGCATTGTTAATGTTGCACTTACACCATGCACTGCTAAGAAGTATGAAATCCGAAGAGAAGAAATGAATGCAGCTTCGAGATATCTTGGTATCGAAGGCCTTCGTGATATGGATTATGTTATTACCACAAGAGAACTTGCAAGGTGGGCAAAAGAAGAAGGTATCGATTTAGGTGATCTTGCCGATAGTAATTATGATGATTTTATGGGAGAAGCATCAGGAGCAGCCGTTATCTTTGGTAATACCGGTGGTGTTATGGAGGCAGCACTTCGAAGTGCATATGAATTTATTACAAAAGAAAAATCTCCAGAGCAGCTTTTTAATTTAGTGCCAGTAAGAGGTTATGAAGGTGTTAAAGAGGCTAGCCTAAAAATTGGTGATTTGGATGTAAATATTGCTGTAATATATGGAACTGCCAATGCTGGCAAAGTAATTGATCAGATTAAAAAAGGTGAAAAGCATTACCACTTTATAGAGGTAATGACATGTCCTGGTGGATGTATAGGTGGAGGAGGTCAGCCAAAGGACCTTTTGAAGGATAAGGATGAGGTTAGAAAGGCAAGAATTCAAAGTCTTTATACCAAAGATGAAGCAATGACTATCAGAAAAAGTCATGAAAATCCGGATATCAAAAGAATCTATGAAGAGTTTTATGGAGAGCCACTTAGTGAATTAGCTGAAGAAATGTTACACACCTCATATGAGGATAAAAGTAAAATATTAAAACAAAAAGGAGAGAACAAAATGAACAAATGGATATGTAGTGTATGCGGATATGTTTATGAGGGAGAGCAAACACCGGAACAATGTCCGATCTGTAAGCAACCGGCTTCTGTTTTAAAGAAAGATGAGTCTTCCCTTGCCAAAAGTAAATATGCAGGAACAAAGACAGAGAAAAATCTTTGGGAAGCTTTTGCAGGTGAATCGCAGGCTAGAAATAAATATACATACTTTGCAGCTGTAGCAAAGAAAGCTGGATATGAGCAGATTGCAGCCTTATTTTTACAGACTGCAGAAAATGAAAAAGAACATGCAAAGCTTTGGTTTAAAGCTCTTGGTGAGTTGGGAGATACTCCTGAAAATCTTCTACATGCAGCAGAAGGTGAAAATGCAGAATGGACAGATATGTATGATAGAATGGCTAAAGAAGCCGAGGAAGAAGGCTTCACAGAATTAGCAGCTCAATTCAGGGCAGTAGGTGCCATTGAAAAACATCATGAAGAAAGATACCGTGCATTACTTCATAACATTGAGGTAATGGAAGTATTTAAAAAGAGTGGTGTTACAATGTGGGAGTGTCGCAACTGTGGACATATTGTTGTTGGACTTGAGGCACCAGAAGTTTGCCCCGTATGTAAACATCCAAAAGCTTTCTTTGAAGTGAGAAAAGAAAACTATTAATTCCAGTTTATCTGTGAGATTATGAGCCAGACCTTAGTAAGACTAAATTAGTATTTGCTTAAATTACTCTTAATTTCAAAAAATATGGAAAACTTGTTATTATGAAATAGCGAGGTTGCCATATTTTCATAGTTTTCGAAAGTAGCTTTGGCAGCTCTACTTAGGGACTCTATGAGAAATACTTATTTTGTAATGATACTCTAGCAGATAGATGTGGTGTAATAAGCAAAGGCACTGTCCTAAATAAAATAGTACAGTGCCTTATTTATGTAATTTAGGTATATTTTACTGTGTAGGTGGAGTAACTACCTCCGTAATAGTAAGTAGTTCTATTGAATAGGCATAATATTTTGGGACTTATTATAATAAATTGTTTAAATATTGTCCACTATCCTTTTGTAAGTATACTCTAGACCAGTTTGAGGACGTAGGAAAAGTAGGAGCCGTTGCATCAAGGTTGCAACGGCTTAATTTCATGATAAGTTTCAGTTTGATCATTATTTAGATTAGCTTTAGTAGAACTGGTTTCAGCTCGATAAAGGGTTTGCTTATAATCTCCCAAATAAATAATAATTTGTATGCTCAGACAAATTTCTCTTTACTGTCAACCTATTTCAAATGTCGATAGGTGTTTTAGCGTATGCTTGTTCTGGAAGGTTGCATCTAAGTAAACGATAGATTGCATAAAACATAGGAATAATCATGGAAAGAGAAAACATATTAACGATAAAAACTCCTGTCTCCGAAGGGATAAAGCTTTGTATCGCACCGATAAGGTTGTTTGTTACATGTACGAGAATCGGATACATAAGGTTATTCGTCTTCTCGTAAATTATTGCAGCGACTATTCCCATAAAGGTAGCGTAAACAGCCTGAACTATATTCATGTGATAGGCTCCGAATATTGCTGCGGACAATATTAGCGGATACCATCTAGGGATAACCTTGCGCATGGAGCGAAATACTATTCCACGAAAAAGAATCTCTTCTATGAGAGGTGCGGCAACAACGACAATTAGAATGAGTCCCAAACTACTTCCACCTTCGATTTCCTTGTTTGTTGCGTCCATTGCGGCAAGACTTCTCTGAAGTGCGGGTATTTTTTCAGCCAGCATAATCCAGAGATAAGAAACTCCTGAAACTCCTGCACCTGCGATGAGACTTATTGCCGAGTCCTTAAGATTCGGCAATAAGTCTCATTTGATCCTTGTCCTTTCTAAACGCCAGCTTGAAGATGATGAAGAAGATAAGTATCAGCACGACATATACAAGCATTTCAGCCAAATAAGAAAACTTCATAAACTTCTCGTCAGGTATGCCCATAACGTTTAGAAATAAGTCATAAATACCATAGAGGAAGATGTTTGAGGAAAAAAGTGTATTCCTATCGCAAATATCGGGAGTAGGGTAAACCAGATTTTTTGTCTAACATCTATATTGTTTTTAGTCATGCCTTACCTCTCGATTACTTATTACTGTCTTTATTGCTGTCTAATTCCTGAATTTGCTTATCAATTTCGTCTATCCTTTTAATGTCGTTGTCAAGAGTCCTCAGCTCATCCTCGGTAAAGGAATCCTTTACAGTTTCTATCTGAGCTTTTAAGTATTCAGCATAGGTGGTATCATCTGCCTGCTCAACATTGTTTTTCTGGCTGCTGTCGAAGTTCTTCTTGATGCTGTCGAATACCTTGTCCCAAACATCCTTGTGTTCTAAGAAGATATTATCTACCTCTGTCATAAGTGCTGTCATTTTATCGTCATCGTCAGAAGCATATGAAACTGTTTTTCCAGCTTTCACATCGTCGACCATCTTAAGGATATCATCTATTTTCTTCTCATCTTCAATGCTTCCTACAATAGGTTTTCCGATGATATTACCGTTCTTGTCTACCATAACTGTCGTGGGGAAAGCGAAGATTTTTTCGATATATTCATTTGCTTCTTCTCCAGCGCTGATAAACAAATTCCTATATGTAGCGCCCTGTTTTGAAAGGATTTCCTTTGCCTCTGCAAGTGCTTTGTCGCTTCCACCAGCTTCGACGTTTATGCCTACAAGTTCAGCACCTTTTTCACGGAGCCTAGCGTTCAATTCTTCGAGCGCAGGCATTTCATTGACGCACGCAGAGCAGCCGTTGAACCAGAAATTAAGAAGAGTTACCTCATTTTTGCTGAACAGAGATTCATCGACACTGTTGCCGTCAAAATCTGTTCCCTGAAATTTCGGGAAGGTTTTAGCTTGCTCTGTTTCGTCTGTTGAGGATTGGGAGCTGACTGTACTACTGTTGCCACATGCCACCAACGAAATTGTCATCATTATTACTATAAATAGGGGTACGATTTTTTTAATTACTTTCATTTTTTATCTCTCCAATCTGATTTATTATTTTATCTTTCTTTATTTCCAGGGGATTTTCAATTCCCCAGTGGACGCTGATTGCCTTTGTTGGGCACACCTTTATGCACTCTCCACAGCGGATACACTCTGTGTGGGATGTGTTTTTGGTGATGTCGACATCCATTTTGCATGTTCTGCTACACTTTCCACAGGAAACGCATTTGTGCTTGTCAATATTGTAGCTAAGAAGAGAAATCTTATTAAACAGTGCGTAGAATGCACCGAGTGGGCACAGCCATTTGCAGAATGGACGGTAGAACAGCACGCTGAGCATTATAATCGCGACCAGTATTCCGAATTTCCAAGTAAAGAGAGCCCCTAGTGTCCCCCTAATGCTGCTGTCGACAAGCGAAAGCGGTATGCCGCCTTCCAATATCCCCTGAGGGCAGATGTATTTACAGAAGTACGGTGAGCCGATTCCGGCGCTGTTTGCAATCAGGATTGGTAATGCAACTACCGCAATAGTGAGAACACCGTACTTAATGTAGCGCAGAGCCTTAAGCTTTTTGGTGCTGAACTTCTTCGTTGGAATCTTATGAAGCAGATCCTGAAACCATCCGAATGGGCAAAGGAAGCCACAAATAAACCTTCCGAGCATTATGCCGAAAAAAATTAATATGCCAGTTATATAATAGGAAAAACTGAATTTGGAGGAACCCACCACGGCCTGAAAAGATCCGATGGGGCATGCTCCCGTTGCAGCCGGACATGAGTAGCAGTTAAGTCCAGGCACGCACACCTGCTTGACCTTTCCGTTGTATAAGCTTCCCTTGAGAAAATTTGGCAGATGGATGTTTGTCAGAAGCATGGCAAACATCTGAATGGTATTCCTTTTTTTAAAAAAAATTTTAAATGAAACTTTCTTTTTTCTCTTCACTTTAGCCTTATCCAATTCCGACACACTCCAAACATAGACGAATTGCTTTCGTAAACACAGTTTCGACTTCTCCACGATATGCACCTAAACACACAAAGGCAGTTGCCGTAACAATCATCATCAGTTGCGATGCAAATTTTACCTGAGTTGAATATTTGCCAATAAACTTCATTTGTTATCCCTCCTCTATTTTTTTGATTTGATTTTTGCTGACAATGGAAGTATAGCAGACCGAGTATAAAATTTTTGTTAAGAGAAAAAACAATTCTACAATCTATTTAACAGAAATTTTATTTCCTATATGTTATAATATTTTTGAAAACTTGGTTTTAGATACAAGAAGTTTTTCTGCAATTTGCCGAGTGCTTTTCCGGCGGTAAGGAAAAATAGAGTACAACGAAAGGAGTGTATATTGAATATGAGAATATTGGTAGTCGAGGACGAAAAGACCCTTTGCGAGACAATTGCAAAGGGCCTGCGGCTTGATGGGTATGAGGTGGATACCTGCTTCGACGGGGAAGATGCTTGGGACATGATACTGTCGGAGAGTTATGATCTTGTAATATTGGATTTGAATCTTCCGGGAATGGATGGAATGAAGGTACTTCAAAATATCCGCATGAAGGACACAGAAACTAGCATACTTATACTTTCTGCAAGAGGCCAGCTTCAGGACAAAATAGACGGACTCGATGGAGGAGCGAACGATTACCTCTGTAAGCCCTTTCATTTTGAAGAGCTCGAGGCTCGCGTGCGAAGCCTCACGCGAAGGCGTGTCGTTCAGAATAATCTTATCCTCGAGTGCGGAGAACTTTCACTTGATACAAAGGCACGCACCATGTTTGCAAGGGGGATAGAGCTGTCACTTACGCGAAAAGAGCTCGGGCTTTTGGAGTATCTTATGCTTCATCAGGAGCGTCCGGTAAGCCAAGAAGAGCTTATACAGCATGTATGGGACGGAAGCGTCGACAGTTTCAGCAATTCGATTCGTGTGCATATTTCATCGCTTCGCAAGAAGTTGAGGGCGACCTTGGGATATGATCCGATTACTAATCGCAGCGGACAGGGATACCTGATAGGGGGAGTGTCTGAATGAAGGAAAGGCTCTCGCTTCAGTGGAAGCTAACATTAATGACTGCACTTCTGATAATTGTGTCCTGTCTTTCCCTTAGCTACTTCATAAGTAAATCCACCATACTGTATATGGATGAAATCGAGGATTCGGTAATAACAATATTCCCAAAGGAACTATTTTCGGAGGACTCCTCAGGAGATATTGAATTATATCTTGATACGACGGCCAACCTTTCTGATAAGGTTAAGAACACACAGGTAGAATTTTTGGGGAAGAGTCTACTCATAACGTCAATTATTACCCTGATAAGTAGCGCCCTGATATACTTTATCGTAGGATACGCGCTATGCCCGTTGCAGAAGCTTGGCAGACAGATCGAGGATATTCAGGCGAAAAATATGCAACAGCCCATTGATTTAAAGAGCGGTTCTATCGAAATTATACGTCTTACCGATGCCTTTAACGGAATGCTTAAAAGGCTCAACGATGCCTTCTCTGCACAGAGGCAGTTTTCTGCTAATGCTGCGCACGAACTGCGCACCCCGCTTGCGGTTATGCAGACCAAAGTTGAGGTGTTTGAAAAAAACAAGAACCCCGTAAATGATGACTATCAAGAGGTAATAAGTATGGTTAGGACGCAGACTGACCGCTTATCCCATGTAATAGACATCCTTTTGGAAATGACCGAGCTTCAGTCAGCAAAAAGAAGCGATCATATCTCACTTGCAGAGCTGACCGAAGAAGTTATCTGCGATTTAGTGGCTGTCGGAGATAAAAAGGGCGTGAGAATTACGCAGAAGCCGGGCGACGCTCAGATTACGGGCAGTGATACGCTGATATACAGAGCAATCTATAATCTGATCGAAAACGCAATTAAATATAACCATCAAGGTGGCGAGGTCTTGGTTGAAATTAAAGAGAATGATGAATATGCGAGGGTAATTGTCTCTGATACGGGGGCAGGAATTGATAAAAATGACTGGGAGCAGATATTCGAACCGTTTTTCAGAGTAGATAAGTCAAGAAGCCGCGCTATGGGAGGTGCGGGCCTTGGCTTGGCGCTTGTACGAGAAATCGCCCGGCAGCATGGTGGCGATGTTTATATCCTTCAAAGCTCATCACAGGGAACACAAATTGAGCTGAGCTTTCTGTTGGGTCTCCATTGTAAAGATATCTGTGCCCGTTGCATGTCAGGAGAAACGCAACATGGGCAAAATCATATATATGGCAGATGATGAACAGAATATCCGGGAACTGCTCAAAGACTTTTTGAAGGATGATGATGTGAAGATTTTTGAGACAGGTGATGCGCTTCAATCGTCATAAATATTTATAACATATACACTTTCGATGAATTTTGCATAAATGACTGGATCGCCTTCCAGAATTCGGATGAAAGTTCGATGCGAAACCCATTATCATCAGTACAGATTATGCCAATTTGCTTTATTGTAAAATTTTTATCCATAAGAATCTCTTTTAAAATTAGATTTTTGCTATACCCTTAATTTAATTATAGCAATGTGTTTTTATACTACATACCTTAAAAAATAGAGGGACTATCTTTATTCAAGTTGGGGTGTAGAACACAAAAAATGTTGGGTGATGAAACATATCACCCAACATTTTTTACAATATCTTTAACCAAATTTCCATGCTGGTGGTCTGAGGTGTATGACTGGCATAACGCTCTGCACAGAATGGCTCTGTTTGCAGCTTATGACTTGGGAGCCACGTTCCAAAGAGATATTGCTGTGCTTTATATAGAGCATCCATCACAAGAGCTTCGAAATTCTCTGCCTCGAAGGTGCAGACAACATAATCACCCAGCGGTAGTACCCAGCTCGCATAACCGTCCTGAGTTCCCAACTCATTTACCTCTGCTCCCGCAAAATAGATAAAATGTCCAGCATCTGTTGAAGGATATGAAACGCCAATCTCTTGGTCATCATCCCCGAGCAAAAGCTCAGATGCCTTTTTGGTGTGGAAATTTCTCCAAAGTGTGTCTAAAGGATCGATGCCGGATTCTGTACCAAGACCTTCAACAAACTGAACTGGCATCTTTTTCTCAAGGCCAATAAAATGGATGGGTTGTGTGAGTTGTCGCCTGTTCACCTCAAGTACAATGCCATTAGTAATAAGAGGCACACCCTCATCTATCAAGGTGTAATGTAACAAAAGCTCTGGTTTTGTCATACGGTTAAGGGGTTGGGGATTGCTTCGGTATTCAGCGGGGGTCATTCCAAAGGTATCCTTAAAGGTGCGGGTAAAGTGTTCGTGAGAGGAAAAACCAAGCTCTAAGGCTATATCTAAAATACGCTGATTCTCTTGCAATAGTGCCTCGGTTGCCTTTGCCATACGGCGCAGTTTGATATACTCTGCCACAGGTTTTTTCACCAAGCGGCTAAAGAGTCTCTGGTAATAAAATGGTGACAACATCGCTGTTTTTGCTAGGTTGTCAATGTTGATATCTTCGTTTAAATGATCTTCAATAAATTCTATGGTTTCTTGTATTTGTTCCCATGCGTGCATAATAAGCACCTCCTTTGACCATAGGATACCATAGTTACGCAAAACTTCGCTTGACTGTGTATGCTCTGTTAAGTAGATGAAAGATATAATTTATACTTTTGTAAGTTTAACATAAAAACCAAGTCAATGTCACCGACTTTATACAAGCATTGGCTAAACGATTTTGAGGATGAAGTCCAAGTTGTCATTACTGCAAATTAACTTCATTTCTTGTTGGTATTTGGTATAGCTATTCCTTGTACTTTAGGGTATGCTTTGCTTGCAAAAAATAAAGAATGGGAGGAAAAGAATATGGCAGAAACCAAAAATCTATGCGCTCAGATTCCACTTGCCTTGCACCAAAAAATATGTGCAGAAAAAGAGAAAAGCACACTTACCCTAAGTCAATATGTAGAGCAGCTGATAACCGAATACTATGAAATAAAGGAGATGAAACCGATGGCACAGACAAGAACACTGGCACTGCAAATCAGCGAGGAACTCTTCGCAAGAATTAAAAAGCATGTGGACAGTACACCCCAGCTTACACAAAAGGCATTTATTACAGACCTTATTACCAAGGCACTGGATGTAATTGAAGCACAAGAACAAATTAATGAATAGTAGGTAATGGAGAGAGTGAAGCGTGTCACCCTCTCCATTTTTATGGAGGTAGAAACTATGAGTTTTTTTATAAATGAACTAATGAAATGCACGGAGAGCTTTGACCATAGAAAGTGTATCGGCAATGCCATGTATATCCCTCTTGGAGAGAACAATCGCTTGAAGCTTTTCTTTACCACACTTGGCTATGCCGACCATTACGAAGCACTCAGTATTAGTGCCATCGACAAGAATAACGGAGTGCTCGACAGGATTACAATCAAGTTTGAAGATATTTGGGGTAAAAAGCAAGTGAGCAACCCAAACTTCAAAGATGGTATCACCCCATATATTTGGAAGGACGGTAATGCTGCAGAGTGGTATGTGTACAAGCCTACCCCAAGAGATATGGAACTGCTTTCCGAGCAGATTAGCGATTATGCTGAACTGTTTATGGAGCAGAGTATGGAACTAAAAGAATCAGATTACCCCACAATGTCGATGTAAAACAACATACAGTAGTTTTCGTTGATATTTGGTATAGATAAATTCTGTATCTTGTGGTAATGTGTTGTGCTTGAAAGAGAGGTGAAAAAAATGTAGAAAAAGAAAAAAGTACTTAGTGAGCTGTACAATGGTAATATAACACCGCAATCAAGACCCATTGAAAATGGCAGTAAATATCAAGAGTTGCAAATCAAGATGGCTGAATTAGCAGATACTCTTGAGAAAAAGCTGTCTGATGAGGAAAAGAAGCTCCTTGATGAGATTATATCTACTTGGGGTAGCATCAGTAAAGCAAATGGCGAAGAACATTTTACCCTTGGCTTCCGATTGGGTGCAAAAATGATACTGGAAATCTTTGAAACAGATGACGAGCTGTTAGACCTAAAATAGGTTTAACAACTCGTCATTTTTTATGCCAATCCAAAAGGTGTATCGTGAAAACGGTACGCCTTAATCTTTTCACAGGGGGTGATTATCAATTGTTTATATGGGATTTTATTCTTGGCGATGTCATGGATCAGCTCATCGATTGGCTATATGGCCAAGTAGTTGGCTTTTTGGGTGCATTCTTTGCTCAAATGGGAAATATGGGTGTGGAGCTGTTTGAGATGACATGGGTGCAAAGCATTGTACTGTTTTTCTCCTACCTTGCATGGTCGCTCTATGTCATTGGTCTGGTGGTTTCCTGTTTTGAAACAGGAATTGAATACCAAAGTGGCAAGGGCAGTGTTAAAGAATCCATGCTGAATGCCCTAAAAGGGTTTATGGCAGTATCTCTTTTTACCATTGTTCCTATTCGGCTGTTTGAATTATCCGTCAATCTGCAAAGGAGCTTAACCGCAGGCATCACAGGATACGGTACCAGTTTTGGAGAAGTGGCAAAAGACATTATCTCGGGACTGTCTGTTACAGATGGTATTGAAAATGCCATGGGTTCAGGTATCTTCGGTGGACTAAGTGCTATCACAAGCCCTATCCTTTTGCTGTTTATCATCATTATGATGGGATACGCAGTCATTAAAGTGTTTTTTGCCAACCTCAAGCGTGGTGGTATTCTACTGATACAAATTGCTGTTGGCAGCCTATATATGTTCTCTGTCCCACGAGGATACTATGACGGTTTCATTCAGTGGTGCAAGCAAATTGTAGGACTTTGTCTTACTACCTTTTTGCAGGCCACGATTTTAACTGCAGGACTGATGGTACTCAAAGACCATTGCTTATTGGGGCTTGGACTTATGCTTGCAGCAGGAGAAGTACCGAGAATTGCCGGAGCCTTTGGACTGGACACCAGCACCAGAGCCAACATGATGAGTGCTGTCTACACGGCACAAGCAGCTGTAAATACAACAAGAACCGTGGTGCAGGCAGTAGCACCAAAGTAAATATGGAAAGGAATTAGCCTATGAAAATCATATATGTAGCATCCCCTTATGCCGGGGATATCCAAAAGAATACTGAATTTGCAAAGACTGCGTGTCACCATGTTATGGAACAGGGACACGCATTTTTTTGTCCACATTTGCTCTATCCAAATATTTTAGATGAGCATAATCCAAAGGAACGACAGCTTGGTTTAGATATGGGACTTGCTATACTAAAGGCCTGTGATGAGCTGTGGGTATTTGGCAAGCGTATCTCTCAAGGTATGTCAATGGAAATCGAGAGAGCCAAGGAATTTAAAATGCCCATTGTGTATCAAGAACTGGATGTTGTTCAAAATGTAATTCCCGCTTTTAATCCTAAAAATTTTGAAGTAAAGAGTAAGGACTATGGAAACACAGGCGGCAACTGTATGGTTGGCACTATACAGTTTTATCTACCGGATTTAGACAGAATCCTATGGGTTAACTGCAACGATGAATCGGCTTCAATCACAACGGCTGATTATATGTGGAACACCGATAGGAGTGAAAGTTGGGATTGCTATGAAGATGTCCTAGTAGCAAGTTTTTCCTTTGATGAATCGCCGGAACAGTGGAGTCAGTGGCTTCCGATGGTGCATGAAACATTGCTGTATACCATTGAGCAGGAAACGGCATATTTTAAGAAACCGTTCTCACTGCCTGTGGCATGGTTACCTGACACGATTCGAAAGAATGCAGAACCGGGATATCTTGACTGGCTACAGTCAGAGGGCAAGAATGCCGAAATCGAGGCACAAGGCCGTATCGTTATAGATGAGGCATATCCATGCAGTGAGCATACCCTATCCGGCATCGGAACAATGGGGTACCAGTAATGATAACTATGGGGAGCCTCTTCGATGGGATCGGTGGCTTTCCGCTAGCAGCCATTCATAATGGAATTGTCCCCGTGTGGGCAAGTGAAATTGAAACCTTTCCCATTGAAGTGACGAAAGTGCGATTTCCCGATATGATTCATGTCGGGGATATCACAAAACTAAATGGAGCAACACTTCCTCCTGTGGATATCATCTGCGGTGGCTCACCTTGCCAGGACTTATCTGTTGCAGGCAAACGAGCAGGACTGGAGGGAGAACGCTCGGGACTTTTTATGGAGCAAACACGCATAGCAAAGGAGATGAGAAAAGCCGATGAACAAAGAGGTATGCCAGCTCACCTTATTCGACCTCGATACCTCGTTTGGGAGAATGTCCCCGGAGCTTTCAGCTCCGCCGAGGGCGAAGATTTCAGGGCGGTCATCGAAGAAATTATCCGAATTAAGTACAGCATCTGTGATGTGCCTCGACCTGACACCGGGAAATGGCAATCTGCTGGGATTGCCATTTTGGGAAACGAATTCAGCTTGGCTTGGCGTGTCCTCGATGCTCAATACTGGGGAGTCGCCCAAAGACGCCGTCGTATCTTCCTTGTCGCAGATTTTGCAGGAGGCACCGCCCCAGAAATACTATTTAAGCAAGACAGCCTGTTTGGGGATTCTACGGAGAGCCAAAGCGAGGGATAAAGGACTTCCACTACAGTTGAAAACAGCACTTGAAATACAGGCAGGGTTAAGAGAAACTGTTGAAACAGAAGCGGATATGTCTGAACTAAAATCCTATCATATCAATCAGCGGAACGAAGGGATTGACCTTGACAATGTTTCGGGAACTTTGCTTGCCACACAAAATATGCAGATGCAAACCTTTGTGAAAGAACCCTTAAATCAGAAAGAAAAAATCGGATACGATGGATATGCCGGTGACATCACAGGACAAGTTGCTGCTACTCTCGGTACAAATTGTGGAGGTAGCACCGGCAGAAATGGAGTCATAGAACCCACTATCTGCCTCAACGACCAAGGCGGTGAAAGAATGGATGTGACAGAGGATATTACTGCAACCCTCCGTGCAGGAATGGGTGGTAATCTGCCTATTGTGATGGGAAGTCAGCAAGGTGGTGCTGAAGTTTGTGAGAACCTCTCTCCAACCATTACCTCAGCAGCAGGAACCAGTGGGAACAATCAGCCTGTGTTATTTGATAATCATGGCAAGGACTGTCGCTATAACGGACCACTAAAGGTTGCGCCCACTGTGGCAGCTACTTATGGAACAGGCGGAAATAATATTCCGCTATTATCCCAGCCCATTGCTTTTAGTTTTGACAGCAAGGACAGCAATTCCATGAAATCGTCAAACCCACATTCGGGTTGCAGAGAAACAGATAAGTCACGAACCCTTGACACCTCTAACCCCGATCCAAGCAAAAACCAAGGCGGTGTGGCGATTTTACAGCCACAGGAAAGCTATTGCATTGCAGCCAATACCATCGACCGACAACCCCAAAACGGTGGGAACGGACAAGGTGTGCAGAAAGACATCAGCTACACCCTTACCACCAGCGACATTCATGCAATCTATACGCCCGAACCCTATCAAGAAGTGGTGGGAGCTTTGATGGCTCGTGACTATAAGGGTGTGAACACGGTCTATGTCAATCAGGACAAATGCATTGCGGACAGAACCTACCAAGAAACAGTGGGTGCATTGTGCAACGGTGACCACAAGGGCATTGGCAATCAATATGTGTCACAGGATAAGTGTATCATAGATGATGCCTCGGCAGTGTTCGGAGGCATCGGTTATGCCGATTTTGCTGAGGGTATCAGCACCCTCAGAGCCAGTGGAGGCACCAATGGCGGGGGCAGTGAAAATCTTGCTGTCAAACGAAACCTTGTTCGCAGGCTGACACCCTTGGAGTGTGAAAGGCTTCAAGGGTTCCCCGATGGGTGGACAGCTATTGAAAAAGCCGCCGATAGCCCAAGATACAAGGCTCTTGGAAACAGTGTAGCAATTCCATGTGTTGACTTTGTCATGCGTGGGATTGCTTTCTTTTTGAAACAACAAAAGGAGGAAACCTAATTGGAATATCTATATCCCGACAATTTAAAATCCAAGGCAACACTATGGCTATGGGAATTGCGTGACATTGGTATCATCAGCATTGGATTGCTTATCTCTGTTTTTGCGTTATCGCAGACAGGTCTGTTATTGCCCATCGTCATCACCGCAGTGTATGCCTTTTTGTCAATTCGATTTGAGGATGTGAGCATCCTTGATTTTATCAAATACGCTGTTGCTTTCTTTTTCTTAAAGCCACAGCAATACGAATGGAGGTCAACAGATGAGTAAAAAAGAAAAGGGCTCTGTATCCACACAGAGCCTCATGAACATTGAAACCATCACCGATTACAGCCTTGTCACTCCTTATGGGGAGCTTGTATATTTTATTATTCACCCCACCAACATCTCTGTCTTGTCCGAAAGCAGTGTCAGCAGCAGAATCTATGCTCTCATGACTGTGCTAAAAGGCATCGCAGAAATCGAAATGCTCTGTCTGAATTCCAAAGAGAATTTTGATGATAACAAGAGCTTTTTACAAAGGCGTTTGGAGGAAGAACCGAATCCAATCATCCGCAGTCTGCTCCAAAAGGATAGTCAAAATCTTGACCGAATGCAGGTGCAGATGGCAACAGCAAGAGAGTTTTTAATCATCATTCGTCTTAGAAATGAAAAAGAAAGCGATGTGTTTCCCTATCTCTCACGAATTGAAAAGAGCCTAAAAGACCAAGGGTTCACCACAAGACGAGCCGAAAATGCCGACATCAAAAGAATCCTCGGGGTATATTTCGAGCAAAATGTCACGACCGATAAGTACGAGGACTTTGATGGTGAGCGTTGGGTGGTGCTTGGGGAGCAGTAGGTATTACGATTGAAAATCTTTTCTAAAAGTAATATAATGAATAAAACATAGCTTGATAAAGATAATTTTTTTGTAAAGGAAGTTGTCTTAAAATAGAAAATGTTTATTATTTATATAATCTTGTAGGGAGGATACTTACCGTGAAAATGCCGTCGGAACCAATTGAAACCATCATGTTTGCTCCTTGCGGAATGAACTGTAAAGTTTGCTATAAGCACTGCTATATGAAAAAACCTTGTGACGGTTGTTTGAAAAGTGACGAGGGAAAGCCAGAGCATTGTCGCAAGTGCAAGATTAAAGATTGTGTCAAACTGAAAGGTGTTTCTTATTGCTATGAATGCAGTGAATACCCTTGTAAGCTAATTAAAAATCTTGAGAAAAGTTATAATACCAGATATGGAGCAAGTCTTGTAGAAAACAGCCAGTTTGTTAAAGCAAATGGTTTGACTGCCTTCATGGAACAGCAAAAAGAGAGATATACCTGCCCTAATTGTGGTGGAATAATTTCCATTCATGATGCGGAATGTAGCGAATGTCAATGGCGGGTGAAATGAGTAAAACCTACATAATCAAAAAATCACAACCCAATAAAATCTGAATTACCCTAAAGCAACTTCATTCGTGAGGTTGCTTTTTTCATTTTTAAAACAGAGAAAGGAATGATGAAATCAATGAAAAAACAGAAATCAGAACCCTCTACTGACAGCAAAATCAAAACCTACTTGGATATGATTGCACCTGCGGTAGTGAAGTTTAACACCGACCACTATACCTGCGGCAACACTTTTCGATGCGTTTATGCCCTTAGAGAATATCCCACAAGCACGCAGGAGCAAGCAATCCTCCGCCACCTCGGAGAGAAAGATGGTGTAACACTACGGATTTATACAAGGCAAGTGACACCCACAGAAGAAAAAAGAATTATTCACAATGCCACCAATAAGAATCGTATGAAAACGGCAAATACCAATGACCTAAAGGAAACGGTTACGGCCGAAAGCAATCTACAGGATGTGGTGACACTGGTGTCCACTATGCACCGTAACCGAGAACCTCTCCTCCACTGTGCTGTTTACATCGAATTGACAGCCAGCGACTACGACAGCCTAAAGCTATTGCAGACAGATGTGCTGACAGAGCTTGTACGCTCAAAGCTTAATGTGGATAGGTTGTTGCTCCGTCAACAGCAAGGCTTTTTATGTGTCGGACCCAGTGGGCGAAATGTGTTTGGCAATCAGTATGAACGAGTATTGCCCGCCTCATCCGTTGCCAACCTTTACCCTTTTAACTATTCAGGCAAAACCGATAGTCATGGCTTTTATCTTGGGAGAGATAAGTTTGGTTCAAATATCCTTGTGGATTTTGATAAAAGAGATGATGATAAAACCAATCCTTGTATCCTAATTCTTGGCAACTCAGGGCAAGGCAAAAGCTATCTTTTAAAGCTAATTTTGTGCAATATCTTAGAGAGTGGCAAGAAAGTTATTGTCCTTGATCCTGAGCATGAGTTCGCAGAGCTTGCTGAAAATTTAGGTGGTTGTTTCATCGACCTGATGAGTGGACAATATATGATTAACCCACTTGAACCTAAAAGTTGGGATGATGGTGGTTCTCCCCAGGATAAGGATGCACCCATTGCATTTAGACAAGCCACAAAATTAAGTCAGCATATCTCATTCCTAAAGGACTTCTTCCGTTGCTACAAGGACTTCACCGACAAGCATATTGATGTCATTGAAATCATGCTCTCGAAGCTCTATATCAAATGGGGCATCAGCGACAGCACTGATTTTACTACATTACAGGCAGAAGAATATCCAATCCTATCCGACCTCTACACATTGATTGAGGAAGAATACAAGGGATACGACAGCAACAAGTATCAGATTTACACAGCAGAGCTTTTACAGGAAATTCTCTTAGGATTACACTCCATGTGCATGGGTGCGGAAAGTAAGTTTTTTAATGGGTATACCAACATCACCTCAGACCACTTTATTGTGTTTGGTGTGAAAGGGCTTTTACAAGCAAGTAAGAATGTAAAGAACGCTCTGCTTTTCAATGTGCTGTCCTTCATGTCGGATAAGCTGCTCACCGAGGGGAACACCGCCGCCGCCATTGATGAATTGTATTTGTTCCTCACCAATTTAACAGCAATCGAATATATTCGCAACTTTATGAAGCGAGTGCGAAAGAAAGAGTCCTCCGTTATTCTGTCCAGTCAGAATTTGGAGGACTTTAATATTGAGGGCATCCGTGAGATGACAAAGCCCTTGTTCTCTATCCCTACCCATCAATTCTTGTTTAACGCAGGAGCAGTGGATGCCAAGTTCTATATGGATACCTTGCAGCTAGAGGAAAGCGAATACAAGCTCATTCGTTTCCCACAGCGTGGAGTGTGTCTGTACAAATGCGGTAACGAGCGATACAACCTTGCTGTCCATGCACCAAGTTACAAGGAAAAGTTATTCGGAAAGGCAGGTGGCAGATGATAAGCTAAAACAAATCCACTTGACGATATATCGGAAGTCCGATACAATGATGGTGGTGATGAAAATGACAATCAATGAAATTATAAAAGAAAAAGGAATGTCCAAGTACAGTTTATCAAAGATAAGTGGTATCCCCTGGGCAACACTCTCCGATATTTGCTCTGGCAAAACAAGTCTTGCAAGGTGCAATGCGCAGACTCTTCAAAAGTTATCAAGTGCCTTTGAAATGACCATTGAAGAAGTTTTAAAGCTTCTGCCTGAGCCTTCTGAAAATACGAATAACGGTAAACCACAGGATCGTTCCTATTTGGAAACAAATCTTTCTGCCCATCTTCAAAAAGCAATCAGTGACTATATACAGGGAGAAAAAGATAGGGTAACCTATATGGATTGTCTGTGGGGAGAACTGTATGGGTCTATCAATGCCGACCTTTGGGCAGGCGTAATATCGGAAGAACAGGCAAATTATTTGAGAACAAAATACCTCTATGGAGAAGAAGAGGAGTGAGAAAATGATTGATTTTACAAACTGTCCTGTCAATAAATTTAAGGGCTATGGCGGTGCCAATGGAAACAAAATCAATATTATATATGAAGGCACAAGCTATATGTTGAAGTTTCCACCGGTACCAAATAAAAGTAAAGTGATGAGCTATACCAATAGCTGCATCAGTGAATATCTTGCCTGCCACATCATCGAAACCCTTGGCTTCGATGTGCAGCAGACATTGCTTGGCACATACACTGATAAACGTGGAAAAGAAAAAGTCGTAGTTGCCTGTAAGGATTTCACTGCCGATGGCAAAAAGCTGATGGAGTTTGCCCATCTGAAGAATACCTGTGTAGATAGTGAGCAAAGTGGATATGGTACAGACATCACCTCAATTTTAAAAGCAATTGAGGAACAGTCACTCGTTGATCCACAAAAACTAAAAGATTTCTTTTGGGATATGTTTATTGTAGATGCCTTTTTAGGCAACTTCGATCGGCACAATGGAAACTGGGGTATTCTGATTGATGAGCAAAAACAATATGCGCAGATTGCTCCAGTCTATGACTGTGGTTCTTGCCTTTATCCGCAAATGGATAGTACGATGATGGAAACTGTTTTGAATAATGAAGAAGAGATTAACCAGCGAATTTATCTCTTTCCTACCTCGGCTATTTTAGAGAATGGTAAAAAAATATCCTACTTTGACTACATCTCTTCCCTTCAAAACGAGGATTGCAACAGAGCATTAAAAAGAATGGGAGAACGTATTAATATGGAGAGCATCTGTTGTCTGATTGATGAAACACCTGCAATTACAGAGATGCAGAAGGATTTTTACAAAGTCATGGTCTTCGAGAGAAAGGCAAAAATCCTGGACCACAGCATGGAGTTACTTTTAAAGCAGGAACTTTCACAGCAAGAGTAATGAGGGGCATTGGAACTGATACAAGAATTTGAGCTATAAATATTTAGATGAAATCACTCACCGCCATGGTGGGTGATTTTTTTATGGAGGTGATTATTTGGCAGAAGCAATATCTACAACGCTCCTTGTAGCAAAGGCAGCGGCCACCACTCTGAGCGATGAGCGAATATGTAAAGGCATCGCTTGGACAATTGGTCTTATCCTCTCGCCTATTATTTTAATCGTTGTGTTAATCTGTGGACTGCTCTCCGGCACAGCAGATCATAACAACACTGCTGTGGGATTGTGCTTTGATGGGGGTGTGATTTCGGGTAATGTCCCCGAAGATTATAGAGGATACATTGAAGATATGCGTAGCAGCTTTACATTGTTGGAAGGCACAATTGCATCGGTAAACAGTGAAATGGAAGATGGAGATAGCCTCGACTCGACAAGAGTTAAGGCTATTTTTTATGCTCTGTTTTTCGGCGCTGAAAGTCCATCACGAGTGGAACACAAGCGGTTTGTAGATGCGTTTGTCACCTATGAAGAACGTACACGAACCGTCACCACCACCGATGCAGAGGGCAATGAAACTACAGAAGAAGAAACCTATATCGTGGCAGTTCCGATAAAAGAACTGCCCGTGGTATACGCAAACATCTCCTCTGTGATGGGGGTAACCGTCACCACAGAGCATCAAATTAACGCCACAGAAATTTATTATCGGGTATTGTATGGCAGACCAGCTCCCACCTATGGACAAGAGTTTGATGATTGGTCTAACGGATTGCCAACTTCAGATGCACCGTTTATCGGTGCAGATGGTTTCTGTTCACCGTTAGGTGAAAATTGGCGGAGCATGGTCACCTCGGAATTTGGGTACCGAAAAGACCCATTCACCGGGCAGACAAAAGGTCATGGTGGCCTGGATATGGGCGCACCTAAAGGTACACCCATTCGCTCTGCACTGGACGGAACCGTCTATGTGGTTCGGTACTCTACCTCAGGATATGGCTATCATGTCATGGTGGATCATGGCGGTGGCTTCGTCACATTGTATGCCCACTGCTCTAAAATTCTTGTCAGCGAAGGACAGCAAGTGAAAGCCGGTGACAAGATTGGAGAGGTAGGAACGACAGGCAGAAGCACAGGCAACCACCTCCACTTTGAAGTTCGTATTGGTGGAGAGAAGCAAAACCCAAGAAGTTATTTACCGTAAAAAGGAGGATTTTATGCTATCAACAAATACAATTTTTGAAAGAAAAGTATCGGTAATCGAACCGAAGCCCTGTACCATTGAGGCGATTTATGAAATGGATAACGAAGCCTTTGAATATTTCTGTGATAGCCTCATGGAAAATCACAGCTTCATTTCAGATTTAAACAAGTATATGTATGTAGACTCTGCAGGTGTTATCCATGGACTTCTTGCCCTCAATACAGAAAGCGGTGACGGCATTTTAGACAGCCAAGGCTATGACTACGCTCGCTATACAGCGTTTATGCCTAATGCAAAAGAATATGTAGATAAGCAAATTTCACTGGTAGCCGAGCAGATTGTAAAGGATGCCATCCAAATGTCAGACGAATGTGAGTATGCCTTTGACTGTGAGAGTGCAGAAAAACATTATGAATTACTCGTCACCGATGACAACGGTATTGGTATAATTCTCCTCCACAAGCTTCAAGAATGTGAGGAATTTTCTGATATTGAAATTGAAGATGATGTCTTTTATCTCAAGCTCAAGGAGGAATTTAAAATAGAGCAAACCATATCCGAACCCACAATGCAGATGTAAAGGAGCGTTTTAAAATGAAAGGATCTATGATGAAAGTGGTAAAGGTTGAGGTCGGTGAGCCTCCTCAGGTAAAAGAAATTCAAAATGAACTTGCAGCCTTGCAAGCAGAAGTAGGCGGTCTGATTGAATGTGTTTATCTTGAAGATGGTTGCCTCGCTATCATCAATGAGGAAGGTAAAATCAACGGTATGGAACCCAACCGTAGGATTGAAAACGATATTATTTGCGGTCCGTTTTTCCTTTGTGGTGATACACCCGATGGCGAGTTCACCTCTTTGAACGAGGAACAAATCCAAAAATACACCCAGCAATTTTCTGATGTTCCAACCTTTACAGGTGAAGAACTTGAGCTTGAACCTCGCATGACCTTCATCGGATTTGATTATTAATAGGAGGATTGAATATGAAAAAAGAAACTGTTTCGGTACAAATGGAGAGTGAAAAGCTCCGAGCCACTAAGCGATATATGAAGAAAAAAGAGGTGTCCTTGGAACAGGAGCTTATTGATGCACTGGGAAAGCTCTATGAAAAATATGTTCCAGCACCTGTCCGCGAGTACATTGACGAAGCCTCTGAGGACAGCAAATACACAGCAAAAGCGAAGAAACCTAAAGTAGCAGAACCGTCCGTCAGTGGTAACACCATGTGATAAAACAGCAGACTCCATCGTGTTGCCATCTGTCTGCCCCTGTGTGCGATTTTATCGCCATAGGTAGGATAACAACACCCATAGGCACGGATGGGGGCGTTTTGAGGGCAATTTGGCGAAATGAAAAAGTAAGCCAAAAAATCGATGAGAAATACGGTGGTAAATAGAGCTGATTTAGGTGGAAATTTACCGTTCGATTTTGGTGCAGGATAAAGAGAGGTGGTCGCAAACGACCTCCTCTTGATTACGGCGGACGGCAATGCCGACCGCAAAAGCCACACCGTTCAAGGCTTTAACCTCTTACAGCTTCATTCATTGTGCATGTTTTTAGGTGGTCAGTTTTAGCGTTTTGAGTCACTTAGGTGGTCGGAACAACATAAAATCTAGTGTTTAAGCCTTTTTTGGGTGGTCGGCAAGGTGTACAAACGAGTAAAGGAGTGCAATTATGAAAAAAACAAATTATGAAAACAAGAAAAGAAGTGCTATGTGGTTATATCCTGAAACATATCTGAAGATAGATAGAAATTTGGAACTTACCGATTGTAAAAATCGCAGTGATTTTATTGAGAAAGCCGTGGAATTTTATATTGGCTATCTCAGCAGTCAAAGTTCCACAACCTACCTTTCCAAAATCCTGTTGGAATCTATCAGTGGTACACTTAAGGAAACAGAGAATCGACAGTCTGCAAATCTCTTTCGCCTGTCGGTTGAGATGAGCATGATGATGAATATTCTTGCCGCAGGTCTTGAAATCAGTGATGAAGATTTGCATAAGCTTCGTGGTAGATGTGTGCAGGAGGTCAAACGCAACAAAGGCAGAATCAATATGGAGGATGCCGTAAAATATCAGCAGGGATTGATTGACTAATGCCAAGAGTCATATTCAAGTGTCCATATCTGAAAAGCGGTGACACAGCACATAAAGAAAATCTCGTCAGCTACATTGCTACCAGAGATGGTGTGCAGAAAATGGTCATCCGAAATAAAAATCTTCCCGCTACGAAAAAGCAGGAGCAGCTCATTACCCAAATTCTAAATGAATTTCCCGATACCAAAAATCTATTTGAGTACGAGGACTATCTAGAAAATAAAACCCTTGAAAATGCCTCGGAGTTTATTACAAATGCCTTGGAACATAACCTTGATGTGGTTGTGAAGAAAGAAAACTATGTTGACTACATTGCAAACCGTCCAAGAGTAGAAAAGATATCCTCTCACGGTTTATTCAATGGTGGCAGTGATAAAATCATATTGTCCAAAGTAGCAAAAGAGGTTTCCGAACATGAAGGCAATGTGTGGCTACCGATTATCTCTCTTAGGCGGGAGGAGGCAATTAGAACCGAATTTGATAATGCCGAGCGATGGAAAGATTACCTCTCATCCTATGCGCCAACTATTGCAGAAAGCTTAAAAATTCCCTTGGAGGAGTTTCGTTGGTACGCTGCCTTCCACGATGAAAACCACCATCCCCATATCCACATGATTTGTTATTGTGAAAATGCAAGGCATGGCTTTCTTGACAAAAAAGGGATTGCCAAAATAAAGTCAGGGCTTGTGTCAGGAATTTTCAAACAAGAAATGATTGCTATTTATGCCGAACAGACGAAACGAAGAGATACATTAAAAGCAGAGAGTAAAAAAGTGATAGAGCAGCTCTTCATGAAGATCTCTGCCGGTGAAATGCAGACCGCAGCTATTGAAAAAATGCTTGCAGAGCTTTCCGAAAATCTGGAATGCACCCAAGGCAAAAGGGTGTATGGTTATCTTCCCCCTCGCACAAAAAAGTTGGTGGACGACATCACCGATGAGCTTGCAAAGGAGCCGTCCATAGCTCACGCTTATAAGTTGTGGTGCGAAATGAGAAGTGAAATTACTGCAAGCTACCGTGATACTCCCGAACCAATCTTTCCTTTGTCACAGCAGAAAGAGTTTAAGTCTATTAAAAACCACATTATCTATGAGGCGGATAGACTTGCAAAGGGTGAAATAATTCTTACAGAGATTGATGAGATGGAGCAACTTGACGAATCATCTGTGCAGGAGGAAACAATTGCTGATAGCAGTTTCCTCGAACCTATAGATACAGAGGAAGAAATAGGAATGGAAGAAAATAATTCACCCTATGTCAAATGGACGGAGGAATACAAACAGGCTCGTGTTTTTCTCTTTGGCGATGCTGACCACGAGCCTGACTTTGAATGTGCCTTGGAGCTGCTGCAAGCAGAATCCCAAAATGGGAATATGCTTGCAGTTTTTGATTTAGGGCGAATGTATGCTGACGGACTTGGTATGGAAATTGATACTGAGAAAGCACAGAGATATTACAAGCAGGCTCTTGATGGGTTACTATTTCTAGAAAACAAAAAGCCTTGTAAATACCTAGAATATCGTATCGGCAAAATGTATGCACAGGGTCATGGTACAGAACAAGACTATGAATTAGCCGCCGAATGGTTTCAAAAATCGGCAAAAGAGAACTACAAGTATGCAGAATACTCCCTCGGCGGTCTTTTCTATCGAGGACAAGGTGTAGAGCAAAGCTATGAGAAAGCCTTTGAATTATATCTCCGTAGTGCAAAGCAAGGTTTTCCTTATGCCTATTTTGAAGTGGCAAAAATGTTTCGTGATGGCATTGGTACTGAAAAAGATAAAGAACAAAGCACTCATCACTTTGAAAAAGCCTATCTAGGTTTTGTTGCCTTAGAAAAACAAAATCACGATGACAAAATCCAATATCGCCTTGGGTGGATACTCCAAAATGGAATAGGCACTGAAAAAGATGTCCCTAAAGCAAAAGAATACTTTGAAAAGTCGGCAAAGCTGGGCAATCCCTTTGCCTGTTATTCTTTGGCGAAACTCATTCTTACTGAAGATAATTTGACCACCGAAGAATTGCAAACAGCCTTAAAGTATCTGCAAACTGCTTCAGACAGTGGAAATGAGTTGGCACAGTATTCTCTTGCCAAACTTTATTATAAAGGTGAACATTTAGAGCATAACCTCACTAAGGCTGTGGAGCTGTTTTCCTTGTCGGCAGAACAAGGCAACGAGTGGGCAGCATACTCACTGGGTAAAATTTATCTCAATGAGGAAAGCTGCAGAGATATTCAAAAGGCAGTAAACTGGCTGTCACAATCGGCTGAAAAGCAAAATCAGTTTTCACAATATCAGCTCGGTAAACTTTATCTCGCAGGTGAGCAGATACCTAAGGATACTCAGAAAGCTGTGTTCTATCTCTCAGCATCAGTCGAACAAGGAAATCAATTTGCGGGGTATATTCTCGGTAAGCTGTATCTTATGGGTAAGGACGTGCCAAAGGATAAGGAAACTGCTATCAAATGGTTTACGCTGTCGGCAGAGCAAGGCAATGAGTACGCTCAATTTTTTCTTGATAATATTGACAGGTGGAAAGAACTCTCGGTGTCTTTTGCGGTGACAAGACTCATGCACCACATGAGTCAAATATTTGAAAATAATCAGCCATCGCAAAAATCTGTTGTCAGTCTGAAGATTGACAGCAAGCGCATGAGAAAACTCAGAGAAAAGAAACTGGCACAAGGTCATAAGCAGGACGATCACGAACAGCGTTTGGAATATTAAAAAAGGAGGTGCATTTTATGAAGAAAAGCAAGAAAGAACCCTATCAAATATTCCCTTCTAATAAATTCAATATCCCTCAGAATGCGAAAGGCTACCCAATCAAACGGATAGCCTTTCATCGTAAAGTGGGAAAAAACAATTGAGGAGGTGTCTATGGCAAAATACATTCATTTTACCGATGAGGAAAAAGAACGAGCCAATAGTGTTGACCTTGAACATTTTTTATTGCAACAAGGTGAAAAGCTGATGCCGTCCGGCAGAGAAAAAAGACTCTCCAGTGATCACAGCATTACCGTCCGTGGCAATGAGTGGTACGATCATGCTGCTGAGCAAGGTGGTTATGCCATTGATTTTGTAAAGAGTTTTTATAATCTTTCGTTTCCCGATGCAGTCACCATGCTGTTAGGCGGTAGCTGTGGAACGGTCTACCATCAGGCATCGGAGCGTGTAGAAGAACCGAAAAAGCCCTTTGAATTGCCGCCGCAGAATAAGGATATGCGAAGAACCTTTGCCTATCTCATCAAGCACCGCTGTTTAGACAGTGAGGTGCTATCGACATTTGCAAGGGAACAGCTAATTTATGAGAGCCTTGAAAAATCCAAGAACGGAAAGAACGAGTTTCACAATGCAATT
Organism: Holtiella tumoricola; assembly: GCF_027857615.1. Classification (NCBI taxonomy): domain Bacteria; kingdom Bacillati; phylum Bacillota; class Clostridia; order Lachnospirales; family Cellulosilyticaceae; genus Holtiella; species Holtiella tumoricola. Next base: position 25,609 of record NZ_JAQIFT010000033.1, on the reverse strand, counting down.
TTTGTTGGCTACGATGAAAATGGCGTAGCTCGTCATGCACACAAGCGTGGGATCTATTCCAAAGGTAAAAGCTACAAGGGTAATATTGACAGTAGTAATCCTAGTTACAGCTTCAATCGAAAAGGTATAAGTGACAGACTCTATGTTTTTGAGGCACCCATAGATATGCTGTCATTTATCAGTATGTATAAAAACAGCGATTGGAAAAAGCATAGCTATGTGGCACTCTGTGGTCTGTCGGAACAGGCAATGCTGAAACAGCTTGATAATAACCAAAGCTTAACCACCGTTGTTCTTTGTCTTGACAATGACTCTGCCGGGCAAAAAGCTGTGGATAAGTTTGCAAAGCTACTTGTGGAAAGAGAAATTACAGTCAAAAGGTTACTGCCTAATCTTAAAGATTTCAATGAGGACTTACAGGAACAACAGAGAGAGCCAAAGCGAGAAATAAGTTTAAAGATGGATTAAAAATCATATAACCGAGGGCAGTAATGCTCTCGGTTATAAAGAAAATATTTATTTGCCTATGTCTTAGAATTTTTTTATCCATACACAGTGCAATGCTCATAATGGGTAATTAATAGAGGTCTATTAGCACAACTTCAGGTCGATTATAAAAGCGGGGGATTCGGGTGCTTTCTTTGGCAAGCCCTCTGCTTACAATCATAGTTGTATTATCCACTATGTACTTTCCACCGGCATACTTCGGAAACCATCCTTGATTTGGAGCATACACTCCGTTGACTAATCCCGGTATTCTCCATTGACCGCCATGTGCATGACCGCTTAACACAAGGTCAAAACCTTCTGTAACGTATCGATCCAGATATTCCGGCCTATGCGAAAGAAGAATTGTATAGTTTGCATTATCTGATAGTTTTTTTACTTTCTCGATTTGTTCCTCAAAACTCAGCGTACTGTAATTTCTGTCCCTAGAAGCAATCATTGCAGCATCAGGATCATCTACCCCACAAATATTTATTGTTTCATTGTTTATAGTGAGTATTTCCATTTCAGCGCTTAAATGGATCACTCCGAAATTTTTGAGAATTTGCATTTTTTCTTCAAACGCACTTCTTCCGCTCCAATATTCGTGATTCCCGGTTACATAATAGCATGGATATTTTTTTGTTATATTCTCAAGAAAGAATACCGTATTATCATTGGAAATCACATCATCAAAAATATCCCCTGCAAGCATAACTAGGTCAGGACTTTCCTTGTCCAACAAGTCTATTAGTGCTGATTCATCTTCGCCGTAACTACATGAATGTAAATCTGTAATGAGTGCAATCTTGATATGGTTTTCTATATTTTCAGCATCAACCTCGTATTCCTGTATGCGTAGTCCATTATATAAACCAAGCGAAATAAATGCGATGAATAAGCATAGCAGGATTGCTATGAAATATTTTACTTTCATTATTTTTCTCCTAATGATACTCATGTTATATAAATACACCCCACTCAACTACTCAAAGTTATAACTTCGAGAGAATGGAGATTATGTTCACGACTAGCATCTGTGATGTGCAGTCGGTTAAATTAATTTTATCATAAAAATTTTCTAAAAGAAAGGAGTCATCTCGTGAACGAACCACTGATCATTTTAATATCCTCTGCCGCCTTGATGTTTCTCGTCATAGGCGGCCTTTCTATGTTGGCACACTTTTACACCCTTAACGGTATCAAAAGCAAAACAGTAGGTGACGGTCAACATGGTGTGGCAAGGTTTCTAACAAAGAAAGAAGTTAAGCAAGTATATAATCAAGTTCTATTTGATGTTCCCAACTGGCGTAAGGGTGAAAATCTTCCCCAAGAGCAAGGTTTGGTTGTTGGCTCTCTTGGAAACAAAGATGCTGTCACAGGTTTAGTGGATATAGGCGATGTTCACTGCCTTATGATTGGTGCTGCCGGTGTTGGTAAAACCGCATTCTTCCTCTATCCTAATTTGGAATATGCCTGTGCCAGTGGCATGAGCTTCATCACCACCGATACTAAGGGAGATTTGGCTCGAAATTATGGTAGCATCGCCAAAGAAAACTATGGCTACAATATTGCAGTCATTGATTTGCGTAACCCCACCAAGAGTGACGGCAACAATCTGCTTCATCTCGTTAACAAATATATAGATATCTACCGTGCTGACAACAATAATCTGATGGCGAAAGCAAAGGCGGAAAAGTATGCCAAGATTATTGCCAAGACCATTATTGCTCCCAACGGCGATAATTCCTCAATGGGGCAAAATGCGTTTTTCTATGATTCGGCAGAGGGGTTGCTCTCAGCGGTGATTTTACTCCTTGCAGAGTTTTTGCCGCCTACAAAAATTGATGGGCAGATGGTAGAGAGACGCCATATCGTGTCAGTGTTCAAAATGGTACAAGATCTCACAGTCCCCTCAAAGGTGAAAGGAAAAAGTCAATTTCAAGTGATGATGGAGATGCTACCGTCTACCCATAAGGCAAGATGGCTTGCTGGTGCAGCGCTCAACTCAAGCGAAGCAGCAATGGCATCTGTTCTGTCTACCGTACTCTCAAAGCTCAATGCCTTTCTTGATACTGAGCTTGAACAGATTTTGTGTTTTCATACCGCTATTGATGCAGAAAAGTTTTGTAAGGAGAAGTCTGCAATCTTCTTAATCTTGCCGGAGGAGGACAACAGTGCGACACGTTCCTAACTGAAAAGGTTAGGCACAAGTCATTCAATGAAAATTGAAAAAATTTCATAAATAACTTGTAGAACTGATATTTCGAGAGGTGGAATGACGGAGTAACGCCCCGAAACGCCCCCTTGATACTGCGACAGGCAATGCGAAAATGTAACGTTCGGTTGTCTGAAGCTCGCTGAAGTCGGCAGAGAGTAACCCAAACAGATAATGCTGTGGAAAGCTGTATAGAGGTATACGGTGTTGCCTATATGTCGGAGGTCTAAAATATACCTATGGTGAGTATGTGGTGTAAAAGACTACAGACAAACCTCAGATTGTACGGGTCTAAACTTCCGAATAGCAGAAATGTTATTGTCCGAATATGGACGTAAACCGAGGAAAAGTAAGATTTTGTTGTTATGAAATTCCTTATTGTGTTACAGGCACAAGAGTAGCTTACAGGCTTAGATGAGGCACCTAAGGGTATGAATAAAAAGATAGAAATATCGGAACGTGGTAAGGTCAGAACGTGGAGCAAGTTACATTGCAACGAAACGTTATTAAGGAAAATCAATATTGATATAACTTGATTTTATCTGGCTGAAAGTGATGCCATAGTACCTATGAAACCGTGATAATAAGCGGTGGAGGGATAGGCATTAGTCACAGTAAAACTAAATAAAAGAATTACACAATTTTTATGGGTTCGAGTATGACTAAAAAAGGTAAATCTAAATGTGATTTTCACATAAGAAGGTAACCGACCATAGCAAACTCAAAAGCACCAAAACGTCGTAAGCTGCGAAACAGTGAATATTACGATTTACAAACTACCCTTGACAGATTGTATGCAGACAGTAAAAACAATAAAGTTTTCAAAAATCTAATGACACTTATTATGTCGGAGGAAAATATTAAACTTGCATACAGAAATCTGAAAATCAATAAAGGTAGTAAAACCGCAGGTGTAGACGGAAAAACAATCGAAAATTTGAAAAGGTGGAAGGACCAACAACTAATCGCTAATATTGTAAAATCGCTTGAATGGTATACTCCAAACAAAATATGCAGAGTAGAAATACCTAAGGCAAATGGAAAAACTCGTCCTTTAGGTATCCCCACAATCAAAGACAGGCTTATACAGCAATGTATATTGCAAGTCTTAGAGCCAATCTGCGAAGCAAAATTCCATGAACGTTCTAACGGTTTCAGACCGAATAGAAGTGCAGAACATGCTATTGTTCAAGCAATAGCAATGATACAACAAAGGAATATGCACTATGTCATAGATATTGATATTAAAGGCTTTTTCGATAATATATCACATGGGAAATTACTAAAACAGATGTGGCATTTGGGAATAAGAGATAAGAAGTTAATCAGTATTATCAGCACAATGCTAAAGGCAGAAGTTGCGGGAATAGGCTTTCCCGAAAAGGGTACTCCGCAAGGCTCGCTTATCAGTCCGTTATTATCGAATGTGGTATTAAATGAACTTGATTGGTGGATAGCAAGTCAGTGGGAAGAATTTCCGACTGACTACAACTATAAATGTAGTATTCACGAAAACGGAGTAGCAAATAAAAGTCCTATATATTTTGCACTTAGAAAAACAAATCTGAAAGAATGTTACATTGTCAGATGTGCAGATGACTTCAAAATATTCTGTCGTACAAGAGATGACGCTGAAAAACTATTTATAGTAACACAGAAATGGTTGAAAGAAAGATTAAATCTTGAAATCAGTCCCGAAAACACGAAGATAGTAAATCTCAAAAGACACTATTCAGAGTTTTTGGGATTTAGATTAAAGGCTAAAATCAAAGGTAAAAAGTCAAACGGACAACCCAGATATATTGTTACATCTCACATAACAGAAAAAGCACATAAAAATATATTAAAGCGAGCGAATGAAACAATAAGCGAAATAGCAAAACATGATGATAAAGAAACCGCATATAAATATATCGGTATATATAATTCTTTTGTCATGGGTATTCACAATTACTATAATTTAGCAACGGAAGTCAATAAAGACTTTCACAAAATATCTTTTCATGTCAATCGAACCCTAAAACGAAAACTCAAAAACAGATTAAAACGTCCCGATACATTAAAATTAAGATGTAAAGCAATATTTAATCGTTACGGAAAAAGCAAGGAACTTAGAAGTGTATATGACCTGCCGATAATACCGATAGCTTATGTACAGCATAAAAATCCTATGTGGAAACGGACAAGCATAAATAAGTATACTGCTACAGGCAGAGCCGAAATTCATAAAAATTTAAAAGGTATAAACATGGATATTTTACTTTACCTAATGCGAAATCCTAGCCAAAACCGAAGTATAGAGTATAACGATAATCGAATATCACTCTATTCGGGACAAATAGGAAAATGTGTGATCACAAGCAGACAACTTGAATTAAACGAGATACATTGTCATCACAATAAGCCGAGAAGTTTGGGCGGTGACGACAGTTACTCAAATCTCAAAATAATTCATGTTGAGGTACACAGGTTAATCCATGCGATAACCGAGGAAACGATAAGAAGATTGCTTGAAAGTCTGAAATTGACTGATTATCAAATAGGGCGAATAAATAATCTGCGAGAACTATGCGAACTTAATCCGATAGGATAAATTTGAGTTTGAAAATGTGTAAATTTAATTGAAGTTTAACTGTGATGGAACGCCGTATGACGGGAAACTGTCATGTACGGTGTGAAGTGGGGGAAAAGCTGGAGATGATATCAAAGGCTTACCTATCACTATCAAAGTATTTTATGGTATCACTGTTCCTCCAACAGTTCTATCGTGAACTTCTTGCTGTAGCCGATGAGCATGGTGGAAAGCTCCCCAACAGGGTGGTTATCTACGCTGATGAGATTGGTACAATCCCCAAGATTGATGGCTTTGAAATGATGCTCTCCGCAGGACGTTCCCGAAGAATTTCCGTTGTACCTATCATTCAGTCCTTTGCACAACTTGATAAAAACTATGGCAAAGAAGGCTCTGAGATCATTACCGATAACTGTCAGCTTACCATCTTCGGTGGATTTGCACCTAACTCCGAAACAGCAGAAACCTTGTCCAAGGCACTTGGAACGCGCACAGTTATGAGTGGTAGCATTAGCCGTGGAAAAAATGATGCCTCACAGTCTTTGCAGATGATGGAGCGTCCTCTGCTTACTGCCAATGAATTAAAGTCGCTAAAGAAAGGCAATTTTGTTGTGATGAAAACAGGTGCACATCCTATGCAGACCAAGCTAAGGCTGTTTCTTGATTGGGGTATCACCTTTAACAAAACCTACGAAGCCAAGGAACGCTCCCATCGCAAGGTTTATTATGCCGACAAAGAAGAATTGGAGAAAAATATTCTAAAGGCAATCAGTGATATAAAAGCGCCAGCACCTTTATCCGAATCAAAGGAAAACAGCAATGCCTACGGAAGAATGTCACATACACAGATTAGTGAACGGGAAATGATAGAGCAAAAATCAAAGAGAAAGTTTAGAATATAGGAGATGATACAATATATGAGCTTTTTTGAAAGAATTTACAAAGAAGATTTGCCTCCAAGGGCAAAGACTGTCTATATGTATTTAAAGGATAGGGGTAACAAAGATGGCGAATGTTGGCCGGCCGTTAAGATGATTGCAAAGGACACTTCCCTATCTGTCAGCACTGTAAAAAGAGCCATAGCGGACTTAATCCATTATGGTTTGGTTGATAAAGAATGTCGCTATCGTGAGAATGGTAGTTATACTTCAAACCGATATTTCATTAAGTGAAGTAGCTTCAATTAACTATATTTTCCGCCAAGGGATGAGCACGCATTTATATAGTGGATATGATTTGTATATAAATGTGCATTATTTTTTGCTTAAAAAAGCTCTTGATAATTTTTAGTGGACGGAGCCTTAGTTCATAGTGAACCATCCAGAAGGTATCACTTTAAGAAACATTTATAACAGAGAAGAAAAATAGAAGACTGAGTCAAAGGTGATTACATACAAAAAGTTACTTTTCTAGAAAATATGGAATAACCAAGATGATTATTGGCAACTTTTGTTAATTTGAAAGATTCTAGGTTAATTGTTAACACTTCAGAATTACGAAAATACAGATGAGAATAGAGTTTTAACTAAAAGACTGATTTTCTAAGAGCAATACCATCCCCAAATACGAAATTTTGTATTGCAATATATTTTTCTTTTTGGTAAAATAAATTTATGTAGAGTGCTATAATGCATCGCAACTGTTACCCTAATGATATTTTTAAGGTAAATAAAAACAGCCGCTATGTGCAGTATGAAACATTAGGTATGACTTTGCGTAAATTTCCTTAGATAGGAGTTGACAATGGTGTATCTAATGCAATATACTTTGACAGACAGACAGACAGACAGACAGACAGACAGACAGACAGACAGACAGACAGACAGAGTCGTTCTGTCTTTTTGTGGTGCAATCAATTATTTTGTGATAATATTATTTAGGAGCGCATTTAGTCTACGGGTTTTCCGTAGGCGAGATGCGCCTTTTTGCGTTCTGATATGCAGAATAAGGCAGAAAAAAAGTCATACTTTTTATGCGCAGTAGCCAATATAAAGATTCGCAAAGCAATCTTTACATTCTACGAAATTTATTTGTCCTGAGCCTTTGGTGGTATAAAAAAGATATTCTTAAGTTGTTAGTTTCTTTGATATGGCCTGAGTATCTCTATACTCAGATAATGTTGCCACATAGTGATACTATGTAGTAATGAATAATTAATAAAAAGCGATTGTTTGTACAGAAATCCATTCAAAGAAGTTCCTATACAGACACAGACGAAGTAACAATCAAAATAATAATAGCTAAGGAGAAGTGAAATTCCAATGAAGGAAGATGAAAAAATACATACAAATGAGTTAGAACTGAAATCCTATCTACGATTTTTACGGGATTTCAGTCGTTGCACGGATGATTATTTGTATGTGATACAAATGGAAGAAAATAAGTGCTGGTTCTTTGGTGAGTTTGAGAAGAACTATAATCTAACCAGCGACGGAAAGCCGTGGTATTCTATAGAGGATTATCACAACATTGTATATTCAAGAGATTTAATGTGGTTGCAGAAGGACTTCGAGAGACTAAACAGTGGGTTAAGTACAGATCATAATATGGATTATCGTCTCGTGGATCGCGATGGTGAGATTCTATGGATCAACTGTCGCGGCAGGGTTATGCGAGATGCAGAAACTGGTGAGATGTGCCTGCTTGGCCGTGTTTCCGATATTGTTTTGAAGCATAAAGTTGATATGTTGACGGGTATGTTTAATAGGGCAAAAATGTTGGAGGACGTGAAGCAGAGCCTTCACTATCATACACAAGGATATTTTGTGCTGCTGGGGATAGATAACTTGAAAGACATTAACATTAAACATGGGCGAATGGCAGGTGATCGAGAACTTAAGTTCTTTGCAGCTTGTCTGGAGGAAGAGAATTCTTCTCAAAAGGTCTATCGCTTAGAAGGAGATGTTTTTTGCTGTCTATCTAGTGAGTACGAACAAACGGAGGGGAGAGCAGTTTTTTGAATGTATCAAAGTAAAGACCATAGGACACTTCACTATTTCAGCAGGTGCTGTGTGTTGTAAGACCCTGACAGAGGTGGAGCTGGCAAGCGTGTATCAGCATGCAGAATATGCGTTGAAGATGGCAAAAGAGGAAGGAAAGGATCGTCTTTGGTTTTTCTGAGAAAAGGATTATCAGCGTGAGATTACATCTATTCAATTGAGGGAGGAACTGAAAACAAGTGTGATTCATGGCTGTGAGGGTTTCCGTTTGGTATATCAGCCTCAGATTAGAGAGGGTGATTACGCTCTCTTTGGTGCAGAGGTATTGCTGCGCTATACTTCTCCTACCAAAGGACATGTATTTCCTGATGTGTTTATTCCGATTTTGGAGCAGGCAGGACTAATTTGTCTAGTTGGACTATGGGCTTTAGAAACTGCATTGGCTCAGTGTGCTAAATGGCGTAAGAAGATGCCAGAGTTCCATATAAGTGTGAACCTTTCCTGCGAACAGCTTAGCCAGCCAGATATCAAAGAGAGCGTGCTAGATATTTTGGAGCGTAGCGGTTTGCCCGGCAACGCTTTAACCCTGGAAATTACAGAAAATATACAGATGAAGGAAATTGAATACTTCAATGGAATTTTTGCAGAATGGAAAAAAGCAGGTATTGAAATTTCGTTGGATGATTTTGGAACTGGCTATTCTGGCTTAGGATATTTAACGCAGTTTCAGATTGACGAAATCAAGATTGATCGTTGTTTTATCAGTGGAATTCAGAAAAACAACTATAACTATAAAATTGTACATAGCATCATGGAATTGGCGGCGACGAATAATATGAGAGTATGCTGTGAAGGTGTGGAGGAGGAAGAAGAAGTGCAGGTGCTGGCAGGATTGAAACCCGATTTACTGCAGGGATATTACTTCGCCCGACCTTGCGTTCCAGAAGAATTTGAGCAGATGTATTTCGATAGTTAATTACAAAAATAAATTGGGATAAAAAATCCAGGAGGATAAGTGAATGAATAAGGTAAATTTGGTCCTCTTTAGTTACATAATGAATTATAAAGGAAAATGCTAATGAAAAAAATAATTGACAAAAACTTTTACAAAAATCAGATTAATGAGTATAACTTTAGTGCACAAAAGCATTTACTACTTAACTTAACAGTTTTTCTTTTTCTATACTGTTTGCTATTGAATATATTAGAGTTTTTTTTTACAGGAGAATATCATAAGAAAACTATAAGTCTTTTAATATGCCTAAGTATTTTGTTGATATTATGGCTTGTTCATAAAATATATTCTGAAATAGTTTTAAAATATATAAATGTAATAGCGTACTTAAATATTTTAATTATTTTATCAGGTATACAGATTTATTATCATCAACAAAATTACCAAGCTTCCTATATTGTTTATACCTGTATTATGTTAAGTACTGGGATATCGGTAATAGGAAATACATTTAAATATGCCAGTATAATTGCACCTATTTTAATAATTGATGTAATCGTAAATGTTGTAGAATTTGATGGAGGTATGACTTATGATTTGCTAATATATGTTCTAGAAAATCTAATTATTCTATTGTTTTGCATAATAATCAATCGTTATTTTACATTGCTGAAATATAAAGTTTTTAAAAAAGAAACTGAAATCATTGAATTATGTAACACAGATCCATTAACAGGATTATTAAATAGAAGAGCGGCAGAAAGATATGTTCAAGAATATTCTAAAGTAGATGGTTTACATTGCATGATTATATTAGACCTAGATAATTTTAAATTGCTTAATGACATATTGGGGCATCAGAAAGGTGATGAATGTTTAATTACAGTAAGTAAAAAAATCAAAGAAACATTTCGAAGTACAGATTGTATTTCACGGTTAGGTGGCGACGAATTTATGATTTTTATGCCACAAATATTAAATGAAGAATGTGCTATAGATAAATGTGAAGATTTATTAAAAAAGTTACAAATTAAATACAACTACAACAATCAAGAAATTTTAATAAGTGCTAGCATAGGAATTACCTTTTGTAAGAAAAGTTGTATGAATTTATACGATAAACTTTACAGTGAAGCTGATTCAGCCATGTATATGTCAAAGAAAAATGGAAAAAATTGTTTTCTACGCTATGTATCAAGTGGAAGCTGAGAGCTACTTAGGTATAAATCTTATAAAATTTGTGAACTCACTTTAAAAGGTAGATGTCATTACTTTTATTATAATTAATTGTATTTGGTATTTTGCAGGACATATTGTTTGGGGTTACTTATTCTGTAGAGTCGGGATTAATTCTGTGTCTTATTTCAGTAAGCTGTAATTTAATGTTGGCAGTATGTTTCTTACGTATTTTAATTAATACTATTGGAAGTTTTTCTTTTATTAATGATATTCTTGGAAATCACAGTTAGTCAATGTGATAGTAGTAGTAGCAGTAGTAGTAGGTTTGGTTAGGTACTAGCAATAGTAATTTATGAAAATGAGGAAATACTCCAGAATAACTATTGTCTAAAGGAAGTGAAAATAATGCAGAGAAAATATGAAGATATTGATGTGTATGAGGCTTTTTTAAGGCGCTTGGATTTTATATTTCAAGAGTTTGATAATATATATGTATCCTTCAGTGGAGGTAAGGATAGTGGATTGCTGCTTCATATGTTGATGAAATATAAAAAAGATAAAGGGTTATCAAAAATAATAGGTGTATTTCACCAAGATTTTGAAGCTCAATATAAAGTAACAACAGAGTATGTTGAAAATACTTTTGATCAATATATAACTGAAATAGAGCCTTACTGGGTATGCTTACCAATGGCTGTTCGAACAGCTTTAAGTAGTTATCAAATACACTGGTATCCTTGGGATGATAAACAAAAGGATTTATGGATTAGAGAATTACCAGATAAATCTTATGTAATACATTTAGATAATAACCCAGTATATACCTATCGGTATCGAATGCTTCAAGAAGACCTAGCAAAACAATTTGGTCGATGGTATAAAGAAATACATGGAAATAAAAAAACTGTCTGCCTGTTAGGAATTCGTGCAGATGAATCATTGCAACGATACAGCGGATTTTTGAATAAAAAATATGGTTATAAGGATCAATGTTGGATTTCAAAGCAGTTCAAAGATGTGTGGACAGCTTCTCCTATATATGACTGGTCAACATCAGATATTTGGACTGCATATTATAAATTTGGATATCCGTACAATAAATTGTATGATATGTATTATAAAGCAGGATTAAAACCAAGTCAGATGAGAGTGGCATCCCCTTTCAATGATTATGCAAAAGATTCTTTAAATTTGTATCGCGTATTAGAACCAGAAACTTGGACGAAGCTTTTGGGACGCGTAGAAGGGGCTAATTTTACAGCTATTTATGGTAGAAGCAAGGCGAAGGGGTATCGTCATATTACCCTCCCCCTTGGACATACCTGGGAATCCTATACAAAATTTTTGTTAGATACCTTGCCAACTAGAGTGCGAAATAATTACGTGAAAAAGTTTAGAACTTCTATAGCGTTTTGGCATAATACTGGAGGTGGGTTGTCAGAAGAGTCTATTCAAGAATTACTTGATAAAGGTTATAAAATTAGTCGAAATGGTGTGTCAAATTATACCCTAGATAGAAAATCAAGAGTAATCTTTTTGCAGAAAATACCAGACCATACAGATGATATAAAAAGCACTAAGGATATTCCTTCATGGAAAAGAATGTGTTATTGCATTTTAAAAAATGATCATTTATGTAGAACTATGGGATTCGGATTAACGCGTAAACAGCAGAAGCGAATTGATTTAATTAGAAAAAAATATAAAGGAGTGCAGGAATGGACGTAACTAGTAAAAGCCCTGTTTATGAAGTAAAAGCAGTACCGATAGAAAAAATTGTTGCTAATACCTATAATCCAAACGCTGTTGCACCTCCTGAAATGGCATTGCTATACGATAGTGTTAAGGAAGATGGATATACGCAACCGATTGTATGTTACTATGCAAAATCACAAGATAAATATGTTATTGTAGATGGATTTCATAGGTATCGTATTATGTTAGAGCATAAGGATATTTACCAAAGAGAAAATGGATTATTGCCAGTTGTAACAATTAATAAGCCATTGGATCAAAGAATGGCAAGTACCATTCGTCATAATAGAGCTAGAGGGTCTCATAATGTAGATTTGATGAGTAACATAGTAAAAGAACTTCATGAAATAGGAAGAAGTGATCGATGGATGTCAAAACACTTAGGGATGGATCGTGATGAGATTTTAAGGTTAAAGCAGATCACAGGTTTAACTGCGTTATTTAAGGATACAAATTTTGGTAAGGCGTGGATTCCGGAGGAAACTAATGATGATTAAAAAGAGGCGTGTATTATCTTATATTGATGTTGTAATTTTGACATTCATATTGTTTGGACAGGCAATATATAATTCAACTATTACATATGTAGGATTGATGGACGAAACTACATCGGTCTTTGAAACTACAAGTTTTAGTACTAAGGATAATTATTATGCATTTATCACACAGTTTGTTTTTTTATTTGTTGCATTTTTATATTTAAGGGCAAGAAAATTTGATTTCAGTGTATGGAATATAAATATTAATCTTAGCAGCTTTGGAAAAGGTGTACTACTTTTTTTATTATTAGCTTTGTGTATGGATGGTTTTAATAGTGCGTGTTTTAGTATTACACAGTTACTTTTTCCTTCGAGTGTTGGCAAAATTTTAGGCTGTTTTAATTTTTCCGTAGTCATTTATGCCATCTTAAATGGATTCTATGAAGAAATATACTTTTTAGGTATTTGCACCTGTGTCGATCAAAAAAGGTTGAAATATTTAATACCTTTTTCTATGATAGTGAGATTTAGTTTTCACACCTATCAAGGAATAATCTCAGCATTAGGGCTTGGATTTGTCTTAGGAGGATTGATTTATTTTTTATACTCGAGATCCAAAACCAAAAACTTGTTTCCTTTTTTTGTTGCACACACCTTTGCAGATATTTTAGGACTTGGAATAGTTTACTATTTATTCTAACTATCTTCTACAATTTCTTTTTACTCTGTTTAAGAAGTGGGCTCGAAAGGTGTTTTACAATTATATTTATACGAAAGAGTTGATCATATGAGTGATACAAATTATATGCGAAAAAAGTCTTAAAAACATTGCATATAAACAATCAACTTATTATAGACAATGTGATTCAGTATCATACAGATAAAAAATATATAAATTTATAAAGCGATTTTGTAGTATTGCTCAACCTAGTTTTAGGGGTATTGGTAATACCAATAAGCAAAAAATAAGCGAGATATGAATATAAAAAAGGGAGATGAGACTAATATTTATAGGATGTTTTTATTGAGAAAGAAGAGATATTTCTGGTGACATTACATTAAAACCGTAAATTTGAGAAAGATGTATATTGTAAATTTTAAACTTATAAATATTGAATAGTGAGGAGATTAATAAATGAAAAGATTAGCAGATTTAAAAATAAGGACAAGATTAATTTTAAATAGCGTTGTAATAATAGTTTTTGCAAGTATAGCAATATTTTTAGCTATTTTTTTTATTGGAAGATTAAATAATGGAATTGATACATTGCAGGAAACATCATTGCCAATCAACATTGCAACACAAGATATTCGCAGAAATATTATACTTATTGAAAGAAATATGTTAGATATGGTACTAACGGATGATTTAGAGTTAGTAAATGAGTTGGTAGATAAAAATAAGGAACGAAATGAAAACATTGATGAATCATTTGTAACTTTTTCAGACATTGTATCAAGTTCTTATAGTGAAATGGTTGAAAAGTTAAGAATGGGTATTATGAAATTAAAAGAGGTACAACATTCGATAGAAAACATTTTAGAACAATCAAGTGGAGAAGAGTGGAAAGAGGCAGAGAAAATTTTAAGAGAATCATATATTCCTTTTTCAAAAGAAATTCGAGAAGATTTTATAGAAATATCTGATGCAATTGAAAACATGTTAAATACGTCTACTAATAGAATTCAAAAGTTTAGTAACTTGGCACAGATTATTATTGTGTTGATCATAATCTCTTTTATTATAGTGGCTATTGTTCTAGTGGGTAAATTAATTAAAGATATTATGAAGCCTCTTGAAGAAATAGATGTTGCAGCTAAAGCGTTATTACAAGGTGATTTTACTTCAGAGATAACATATGATAAAAATAATGAATTCGGACAAGTTTGTGGTAGTATTCGTGAAAGCTTTGCTGAATTAAAAAGAGTTATTGGAGAGATTTCAGTAAGCTTTAGTGAATTATCAAGCGGTAATTTTACAATCCAGCCATCCATGACTTTTCCAGGAGAATTAAGAGAAATTGAAATTTCTGGAAGCAATTTAATACATAGTTTGAATACTATGTTTAGTGAAATGAAAACTTCTATAGAGCAAATTAACTCTGGTGCAGAGCAGGTTTCGGAGGCTTCACAAGAGTTAGCTCAAGGGGCAACTGATCAGGCTAGTAGTATACAAGAGCTTTCAGCAACCTTTGCAGAGGTAGCTGAACAAGTCAAAACTACGGCAGTTAATTCTAATAAAGCGGATGAGCTAGCTAAAATTGCAGTAGATACTGTTCAAAAAGGACTAAAAGAGATGCAGCAAATGTTAATTGCCATGGATGAGATAAGTAAAATGTCAGATGACATAAGTAAAATAATAAATTTAATAGATGATCTTGCAGCACAGACTAATCTACTAGCTCTAAATGCGGCAATAGAAGCCGCTCGTGCAGGTACTGCTGGAAAGGGATTTGCAGTTGTTGCTGAGGAGGTTAAAAAATTAGCACAGCAATCGGCAGATGCGGTTAAAGAAACAACTGTATTGATCGAGAATTCCAACAATGTAGTTGTGAGAGGAAGTGGTATTGCAAAAAATACTAATGATATGTTTAGTGAAATCGCAAGCAGTGTAGCAAAAGTTTTAGATGTTCTTACTAATATTTCTGAAACAGCGCAGTGTCAAGCATTATCTATTGAAGAAATGCAAATTGGTGTTGATCAAATTTCAGCTGTTGTACAAGCGAACGCTGCAATTAGTGAAGAAACTTCAGCAGCAAGCGAAGAACTTTCTGGACAAGCTAATATGCTTCATTCTCTTAGTGCACAATTTAAGCTGCTCGAAGATCAAAGTGTATGAGGTTGCAGTAATACTAAGAAGGAAGAGAAAATCACTGAATATTTTACTGCGTAAGAAAACATTATAATATTGTGACAATATAAAATAAAAAAGAACACAAACTGATTTTGGAACATAAGAATTTTTAATTTGCTCTCATACATTTGCATAAGTATAAACAGCATATATTGAAGAAGCTCAGCTTGATAATAATATATCAAAATGGAGTTGAGATTGTTGTTTTGGTATAAAACTAGAGAAATACTACGAGAGCATAAAAAATCAAAGTTAGTTAGACTAGATGTTTAAACAGAAGAGAGAAAAGGAGAATATTGAATGTCAAAAAAAGAAAGAACGATAACGAATATTTTAATTATGATATTACTAGTAACAGCAATTCCGTCAACAACATTACCGATGGTTGTAAGTGCTACATCTACTAGCATAAAATCAGAACTAATCCTGTAAGTCAAAAAACAACGGTTGTAAGAAGTCAGAAAGAATTAGATAAAGCATTAAAAGATGAAAATGTATCAGCTATTAAACTATATGGAGCAAAAGATGGGAAGAAGGTTACATATAAGTTATCTAAGGATTGTGATAAAAAACTAATAATAATGTCAGCGTCAACAGTTAGGTTTACCATTCCAAAGAAAGTAAAGCTTAAGTCATTGATTGTATATGTTGCAAATCAAAAAGAACTGAATGCTTGGAAGAATAGCAGTAGAATGACGACATTGGTAATAAAGACAGAAAAGGCTGCAGAGATTACGATTGGTGCTAAAGATTTTTCAAAGGTTCACTTGATAATAAATGCACCAAAAGCAACAATAATAAACTATGCTTCTTTTAAGACGATTAATGCAAAAAATGCTGGGAAATGGATAAATAAGATAGAGCCCCCTGTAGTTGATAATGATTCAGCGGATAATGAAGGAGATTCAAATAGTGAAGGAACAAAAGAAACGACAGATGATACTTCAAATGGTGGAACATGGGGAGGATATATACCAGGACCAATAGATTCAGTTCCACCAACACCAATAGGGCCATCGAAACCAACTACATCTGAGGAACCAGTAGCACCAGATGTTGCATATATAATTAATTATTATGTTGATAACGAATTACAAAAGACAATTAAAGGTAGTGATTTGAAACAAAGAGAAATTTTAAAGGCTGATTTAACAGAGTATATGTATAACAATTTGATTGAAATTGATGATGAACGTACAGATAGAACACAACTCATCATTTCAGATAATATAGCAAATAATACATTGGATATATACTATAAGACCAAAATATTATCATCAGATGTAGAGAATAAAGAGGATATGTCTGACGATGAAACAAATAAAATAAAGAAAGAAATCGAGTCTTTACTTGAACAATCTATAAATAACCGAGATTATAGAGTAAAACTTAGAAGTGCAGAGGCAAAAATAAAGTTATTAAAGGGTGAAGAAGTAAAAATATTTTATCAGAAAAAAATAGCTGGTATACGTTCTTATAGAGATATTATAGAAGAGTATAATAAGCTTCTTATGGAAGCAACATCAGATGTAGAACTTATCTACAATGACGGACGTTTAGATAACATTCAAGCTAGAATAAAAAAGATAAAAGATACCATACAAGAAAATGATGAGTTAAATATAATCATTGAAGAGAAAGTACAAGAGATTGAAGAGATTAAAATCCTTTGTAAGAATATACGAGAAGCTTTAGCAGAGTTACAATTAAAAGATATAGAAAATGATAATAAAATAACTACAACTGGACATGCATATATTGAAATTTTACCTGATGATAAAAGTGATATCTATCGACTACTTACAGAATTAGAAAGAAAAAATACTAATCTAAGAAAGGTAGTAGATGGGCTTGGAGCTATATTAGAGGAGGTGAAGATAGTTAAATTTGAAGAAGAACATAATGCCTTAGAATATCAAAAAGATAGAGCAAAAAATTTTATTAATAAAAATAGCACTTGCAAGGTAGAATCTCTCGCGGAATTCGGAAAAGCCTTAAATCTTGCTGAAAACGAACCAAATCAAAATCAAAGAAGTGTTTTGATACACCATACAGAAAATCTAGAAAAATGGTATCAAAAAACCTCAGTTGAGTGTATGGCAGAAAAAGTTATTGTAAAAAATAAAGGTATTTCTATAGAGACTTTAAAGAATTTAGAACAAGTCTTAAAAGAGTCTGAAAAAAACAAAGATCTAAGCAAAGAAAAATTAGAATATTTTACTAATAAATTAGAAGACTTAATTTATGAAGTAGAAAAGGAAATTTATGTTTTAGAAAAAGAAAATCCTCAAGGGTGACTATAGTGAGAGAAAACCAAAGGCAGAAGAGCTATAGTAGACGAAAAGTTTAAACCTGTGCGCAATAGCTGATAAAATACAGCCAGTTAAAGAAAAAGTAGATCCAAATGCAGAACAGGTTAATCCAGTAGTTAAGCAACCTTAAGTTGTTTCTAGAGGAGGAGATGGTGGAAGCACCCTATCTAAAAAGTTGAAAAAGAAAAAACAAAGCAAGTTGAAGTGAAGACAGATTTACCAAAAACAAATCTAGTACTTAAACGTATCGCAGTAAAAAATATTGTTGATACAAAAGGGGTTAAAAAAATCATGGAACATTTTGCAGATCTTTCTACAGTAGAATAGTGAAGAACTTAGTGGATTAGCAAATGTTATGATATCTTTAATTGATCAATTTGAGTTAGTGCATACACAAAATCTAGTTGCGATACAGATACAAAAGGTATTTGTCAAGATGAAGTCCTTGCATGTAAATATTAATGGAAATGAGTTGGGAGAATGAAATGAGTAATATTTTATTAGATACTGGAACTGGTGAATTAGAGATTATGGAGTTTGTTGTTGAAAATAGATTATATGCAATAAATGTATTAAAACTGAAAGGAATTATACAAATAAAGGATATTGTACCAATGCCTCAAAGTTCATCTGAAATCAGAGGAATCTCTAACATTAGGGGGCAAATGGTTCCAATTATTGATTTGAAAGTTGTATTACATAAGAAGCCAATAGAGGAACTAAATAGAGCAATTGCCTTGTTGTGTGAATTCAATGGTACTGTAGTAGCTTTTTTGGTTGACCAAGTAAAAGGGATTAAGAGAATTG
The DNA here is from genome assembly GCF_027857615.1 of Holtiella tumoricola. NCBI lineage: Bacteria > Bacillati > Bacillota > Clostridia > Lachnospirales > Cellulosilyticaceae > Holtiella > Holtiella tumoricola. Next base: position 7,053 of record NZ_JAQIFT010000033.1, on the reverse strand, counting down.
AGTGGAAAGATATTAAGCGAAACAGTTTGACAGAGGATCCAATAACCATTGGAACTTTGTTGTCGGAAGAAAACATTGTTCTACTTTTGGACTTTGAAAGTATTACAACTATTGCACATATTGGAACGGCTTATTCAGAGAATCATGATAGAGATGGTGCTATAGATAAGTATGCACAAACTCCTATTATTTTGGCAGAGGATTCCAATGTTATAGCAGAAATGTTGATTCATACATTGCAAGATGCTGGACTGAAAAATATTAAAAGATTTATAAATGGGCAAGATGCAAAAGACTTTTTGTTTGAAATAAAGGAACGCTACGGAGAAAATTTTAAACAATATGTAGGACTTGTAATAACTGATATTGAAATGCCAATTTTAGATGGTTATACATTAACTAAAAATATTAAAGAAGATAATATTTTAAGTAGCTTACCAGTTATTATATTTTCCTCACTAATTACAGAGGAGCTTATGCATAAAGGAAAATCAGTTGGAGCTGATGTTCAGATAAATAAGCCATCTACAAAAGAATTGATTAATAGCATTTATATGTTATTGGAAGGAAAAAATAGTTAGTAGATTTAAGGAGGATAAGGTAAGATGGCCTTTACATGGACAAGGGAATTAGAAACAGGTAATGCACAAATTGATAAAGAACATAAAGAATTGATACATGCAATTAATAATCTTCTTGAGGCTTGTACTGTAGGAAAAGGAAGAAATGAGATAAGTCAGACAATAGACTTTTTAAATCAATATACAAAGACTCATTTTGGACATGAACAGATTTTACAGGTACAGAGTGGGTATCCAGACTATGCAAATCATAAAAAGTATCATGAATGGTTTGCTAATATGGTGGAGGATATTTCGGCTCGTTTAAAAGCTGAAGGCCCTTCCCTTCAACTTGTTGGTGAAATCAATAAACAACTGGTTGGCTGGTTAATTAAACATATTAAAACAGAAGATGTAAAAGTGGCCAAGCACATATTATCTCAGAAAAAATAGCATTACTTAGCAAAGAAGAAGCAGTAAGGTGCTTGAATTAGCAAATACCTTACTGCTTCTTTTATCCTTATTCGATTTTGGGCGATGAGGAATTATGACGGCCACCTGCTAGATGACCGCCAGAGGCAGGAATAGCTCCTCACAAGGAGGTATTCCTATGCTATTCAATAATAGACCGCCAACAAATGCTTGTATACAATTTTATAGAAAATTTCATAGAAAAAATCAAGACGTCTTAACTCCAGCAGGAAGAGTTGAGGCGTCTTTTTGCCTATACAAAGTAACTATATATAAATGTGTATATCACTGTCGTTCTCCTCCGCTTCTGACATTTTGACAATCAATCAAAATTCAGAAATGGAGGAAAATAAAATGCAAAACAAAGATAAACAAGAAAATTTTAAATTCCCAAAGAGAAGAAAATCGAAAGATAATGACTATATAATTGGATACGATGAACAAGAAAAAAGCTACTTTTTAACCTTTCCAAACGAAAGTGGAATTATCCAACAAATTTATATTGGACAAGCCATGTATGAGGCCTTTAATGAATTTGAACTTGATGACTTATCTCAAATAAATGAACAGCAACGTCACATGGATGCATCAGAATTGACAGAGGAATATCTCTATAAAAATTTATCTCAATTTCCTAATGTTGTAGAGGAAGAGGTTGAAAGAAAGATTATGAATGACTTTCTTCTAAAGGCAATCAAAAACCTTATTCCAACACAGCGTAGACGGTTGATTTTATACTATTTTGAGGATTTTACTTACGAACAAATTGCCCAAATTGAGGGCTGTTCTGCAAGAGCAATTAAGTATAGTGTAGATTGTGCAAAAAACAATCTGAAAAAAAGTTTAAAAAAATTTTGGATATAGACTTCAAAAAAAGTTTAGAAGTGAGGTAGTAAGTGAAGGGATATTTTTTTCTTCCTGTTTTCTTATGAAAGCAGAACAGTACCTTGAAAATTGAATATCCGATTTTATAAATACATTAGCTGATGTGCTAGAGATGGACAAGCAACATTGGTGGGAACGCCAAGACCACCTGTAGGAAAAAAGATGAAATGCGAAGCCACACATTTTGTGTAAAAGTTCGTTCAGACTTTCTTCTTCCCTATCAAAATGGACAATATAAGGTGCGAGCGGAATCTCCTGACCAAAAAACAATTTGTGGTGAATTGTTTTGCCATGACCTCATCAGCCTATAATGATACTTCTGTCTCGTCCTAAAGTCGAGCGTGATAAAACCGTCGTAACAAAGGAGGGCAGCCCGGAGAGATCCTCGGGGAGGTGAAATTCCTATGACGAGAGTTAACCACTCTCGGTTTATAAAATCGCCATTCGCACTTGGGAAGTAGTGTCGAATTAAGTGCAGAAAAAGAAAATGACTTAATGTCAGAAGCCATGAGAACCTCACGCTTAAATTAGAGAGTAATTCCGTATTGCAAAGCAACAGGTTCTCTCAGCCGCCATAATTTTCGATTGTAGTAGTGCGTGAGGTTCTTATTTTTGTGACATTAAGAAAAATTAAATATGATGGGAGGAAATATACATATGTGTTTTGATATTATGAAAATTGGTGCAGAGATGGCTAAAGAACATCAAATGGATACAGTTCAGTCAACAAAAGAAGTAGAATACAAAATGTCAATAAAATTGCTTGAAATACTGAAACGCAGAGGAATTATCACCGAAGTTGAATATGCCCAAATTGATGCGCTAAATCGTCAATCCTTCTCTCCAGCCCTTAGCAAAGTATATGTGTAAAAACACTAGCTATATATCAAAGCTTGTGGTATTGTATGTTGCTAACAGGAGGTAAACTTCTGGGAAAGGAGGAAAGCAAATGTCAAAAAAGGTGAAAACCATAGAGCCAGTCAGACAAAAAGTACTCAAAGAGCTACGGCCAAAGAAAAAGGTTTGTGCCTACTGCCGAGTAAGCACAGATTCAACAAAACAACATACTTCCTATGTAGCGCAGACAGAATACTATCAGCAGTATATCCAAAGTCGAGAGGATTGGGAGTATGCCGGAATTTTTGCTGATGAAGCAAAAACTGCAACGAAAGTGAAAAGTCGTGATGAATTTTTGCGGATGATTAAGGAATGTGAAAAAGGCAATATCGATATGATTATAACAAAATCCGTTACAAGGTTTGCAAGAAACACGGTAGATAGCATAGAAACCATCAGAAAACTAAAAGCACTTGGCGTAGCCGTATACTTTGAAAAAGAGAATATCAACACGATGTCAGAACAGAGTGAGCAAATGCTGACCATTCTAAGCTCTATCGCACAGGGAGAATCTGAGAGCATTTCTACCAATAGCCGATGGGGAATTCAAAAGCGATTTCAAGATGGAAGTTACAATATTGGTTGCGTAGCATATGGATACACCAAGGATGAAAATGGCGAGCTTATCATCAAAGAAGATGAGGCCGAAATTGTCCGTAGGATTTTTAATGAGTACCTAAATGGAAAAGGAAGTTATCTAATAGCCAAGGGGTTGAACAGTGATAACATACCCACCATTCGAAACGGAGAAAAGTGGAATGACACCGTAATCAAGGAGATTTTACAAAACCCCATTTACGAGGGTGAACTGCTCCTGCAGAAAACATATACCACAGAAGGGGTACCCTTTACCAAAAAGCGAAATAAGGGAGAACTTCCCATGTATTCTATCAAAGAAAACCATCCACCCATTATTACACAACAGCAGGCAGAGAGAGTACGAGAAATCTATGCCTACCGCAGAATACAGATGGGTGTTGACGATAGTGGCAAGTATCAAAACCGCTATGAGTTCAGCAGTAAGATTATTTGCAAAGAATGCGGAGGCACGTTTCGTAGACAAAAAATATATATCGGCAAGCCTTACGAGAAAATACAATGGTGCTGTATTACCCATATTGAAAACAGCAAGCAGTGCCAAATGAAAGCAGTAAGAGAGGATATCATCAAAAATGCTTACCTCACCATGTGGAATAAGCTAGTCAGCAACTACAGCGAAATCCTCTATCCCCTCTTGGAATCGCTAAGAAATCTCAGAATGAGCAAAGAACAAGAAGAACAAATTTTTGAGCTAAACAATAAAATAACAGAATTAACAGAGCAGAGTCATATCCTAAGCAGAGTGGTGCAAAAGGGATATATTGACTCTGCTATTTTTATGGAAAAGCAGACTGCCCTAAATATCCAAATTGAAGAATATAAGAAACGGCGAAATGCCCTGTTAGACGGAAACGGATTTGAAAAAGAAATCGAGGGCACTAACAAATTGTTACAACTCATCAGATATAATCCTGTCATCATGGAGGAGTATCAAGAAGAATTATTTATCCATACGGTAGACAAGGTGATCGTTGGGAAAGACGGAGATATCACATTCCAACTCATTAATAACCTTGAACTGACGGAAGCCATTACAAAGGGGTGAAAAAAATGCAAACACACTTACCGATTGGTTATAAGATGGTTGAGGGTAAAATTCACATCGATCAAGAAAAAGCAGATACGGTTAAGAAAATCTATAATGAATATGTGAATGGAAAATCCATGCTTGCCATCGCAAAGAGACTCAAAGAAAATGAGATACCTAATGCCAATCATAAAACGAACTGGACCCATGGTGCTGTGGGAAAAATCCTGCAAAACACCAAATATATGGGCGATGACCTGCATCCTCCACTGGTTAGTAAGGAGCTGTTTGATCAAGCTCAGAAAAAGAGAAAGGAAAAAACAACACAGTTAGGAAGAACAGCACAGCTTAATAGTATGAACAATCACCATGCCTTTACAAATAGGATATTTTGTGGAGAGTGTGGAGAGCCATATCGCAAGTATGTGGAACACTGTGGCAAGCCACATGAAAAGGTGCGGTGGAAATGTAAGCGGTACATTTTTAACAACAAAGTTGTATGTAAGAATCTTTTTTATAGCGAGGATGAAATAAAGACGATTGTAACATCATCCATCAATAAACTACTACAGAAACAGAATTTACTAGACAAGCCTTATCGAAAAGAGCCATTGAAAAAGGATATGGAGCTAAAAGCAGTAGAAAGTCAAATCAAAGAATTGGAAGAACAAGAACAGTTCTCTTCCCCACTACTTGCCCAACTTAGCTTCAAACGTGCAGAGCTTATGTATAGAGTATCAAGAGTAGACGACTATCAGTTCAACACTCAGAAGATGAAAGATTGCTTAAAAGATGTGAGTGAACCAACCGATTTTAATGAAGAATTGATAGTGCAAATCGTAAAGAAAATTATCATCTATAAAGATGGGAAAATAGAAGCAGAATTTATTAACGGACTGAAATTCTGTTAACCTTAGAAAACAAACGAAAGGATGAGTATAATGGCAGTACAGAAAAAGAATGTGGCAATTATACCACCACAGATGAAATATGATAAACAGCTTCGAGTAGAACAAAAAATCTTGCGTGTAGCCGCCTACTGTCGAGTAAGCACCTTACTTGAGCAACAGGAAGGGAGTTTCGAAGCTCAGGTAGATTACTATACCAGTAAAATAAACAGCAATCCCAACTGGAAGTGTGCAGGCATATTCGCTGACGATGGTAAGTCGGCAACACAAACCAACAAACGAGATGACTTCAATGCAATGATAGATGCGTGCCTTTCAGGAAAAATAGACTTAGTCCTAACCAAGTCAGTAAGCAGATTTGCAAGAAATACGGTAGATGCCTTACAGAATATCCGAAAGCTCAAAGAAAAAGGCATTCCTGTCATCTTCGAAAAAGAAGGCGTTAATACCATGGAAAGTGGTGGTGAACTGCTCATCACCATTTTAAGTAGCCAAGCTCAAGAGGAAAGTCGCAATATTAGCGAAAATACAAGATGGGGCGTTACACGAAGATTTGAGAATGGAATTGTCCAAGTTAACCACAAGAAATTTTTAGGATACACCAAGGATGAGGATGGAAACCTTGTGGTAGTGCCTGAAGAAGCCGTTATCGTAAAGAGAATTTTTAGGGAGTATCTTGAAGGGAAAAGTATCATTAAGATTGCTCGAGGATTGGAACAAGATGGCATCAAAACAGTAACAGGACTTGACCACTGGCATCCGGGGACAATAGACAAAATGCTCTCAAATGAAAAATTCTGCGGAGATGCTTGTATGCAGAAAACCTATACGATAGATTTTCTCACCAAGAAAAAGGTCAAAAACGATGGCTATGTCAGACAATATTATATAGAGGATAATCATGAAGCTATCATACCTAAAGAGCTGTTTCATCAAGTGCAGGAAGAAAAACTTCGCAGAGCCTCCTTGAACAAAGCCGCCGTAACCCGAAAGAACAATAAAGGAGAAAAAGAAAAAAGTAAGTATAGTTCTAAGTATATACTGACTGAACTAATGGTCTGCGCTGAATGCGGTCACGCCTACCGTAGACAGATATGGTCCAAGTACGGGGACAAATCTGCAGTATGGAGATGTGAGGATAGACTCAAACAAGGCAAAAAGTCAAAATGCCAAAACTCTCCTACATTAAAGGAAAAACAGCTTCACGAAGCCGTTATGACTGCCATAAACAGTATGGTGGAAAACACAGGCGAATTTATAGGCACCTTTCGACAAAATGTCATCAGAGTCATCGGTAACTACAGTACCCAAGGTGTCCCAACGGAATATGATGAGCAGATAGAAAAGCTACAACAGCAAATGCTTACACTCATCGAGAATAATGCAAAGCAAGGTGCTATAAGCGAGGATTTTGACACAGAATATAAGCACCTATCTGAGCAGATAAATGAGCTGAAAACAGCAAGAATCCAAATGGTGCAGGCTCAGAAAAAAGCGGATAGCTATAAAGAGCGAGTAGAACAGCTTGATAAGGCTATCACCATGGTAAACCCTCAGATGAGAGAGTTTGACCAGGAACTTGTAAAACGGCTCATATCCTCAATAAGAGTACATAAGGGTATGAAACTAGAGATACAGTTATACTCTGGGATCATAGTCAAGCAAGAAGTTGATTACTATAAGTAGACATAGGAAAAGAGGTAAT
>NZ_JAQIFT010000032.1:0-24593 GCF_027857615.1 Holtiella tumoricola | reverse complement strand
TAGTGCCTTCCTCAGTAGCTTTTGTTCGCTGCTGACTTGATTTAGTATAGGCTATATACTTACATAAGTCAACCCTCTTTTTTACATTTTTTATTTTATTTTTCAATTCTTAGGTTTAAGAGCGTCTTATCCTATTCACTAGAGCCTTGATATATATCTATTCTTTCTAAGCTTGTCATCATTATCTATATACTTAAATATACATATAGTATTCCATTCTATACTACTTTTACTAGGAGGTCTTAATATGAAGAGAAGAAACTTTATTGCTATTTTAACTGCATCAATTGCTTTTGCAGGTTGCTTTTCACAAACCACATTTGCTATGACTTCAAATATTATTACTACATCTACTGCTGTTGCCTATGAAGAGAGCATTTCTATTCAAGGTGATAACTATGCCATTCCAGGTACCCTTTCTATTCCTACTACTTATAGAAAAGGTGATAAACTACCTGTCGTACTTATGCTTCATGGTACTGGTTCCCAAAAAGATGAGGCTGGTGATCTTTATAAAACACTTGCAACCCATCTTGCAAAAGAAGGATATGCATCTCTTAGAATAGATTTTGCTGGAACTGGTGATAGTCCTGTGGATTACAAAGAGTATACTTTAACGAGTGCTACTAATGATGCAAATAAAGCTATTGAATACCTCCTTAATCGCCCTGAATTTAATACTGATAGAATTGGTCTTATCGGTTTTAGCCAAGGTGGACTTATTGGTCAATTGGTTGCTTCTGAAAATGAAAATATAGAAGCTTTTGTGTCTTGGTCCGGTGTATCAAGTCCTGGTGAGGAAGCTTTTAAGTCTTTCTTTGATACATATTATGAAGAAGCTAAATTAAATGGCTTTGCAAAAGTAGACTTCGATTGGCGTTCTCCCCTTAATTTTAGCCTGGAGTGGTTTAAAGAAATTCATTCCCAATCTGTTCTCAAAGATATTACCAAATACGAAGGTAAGCTTCTTGCTATTGCCGGCTCTGCTGACACTGTAGTAAATCCTATAGATAGTGTAAATATGATAAATGCTGCTACTAGTAAGGATGCTGCTTTCTACCTTATCAAAGATGCTGACCATACATTTAACTGTTTTATTCCAGATGCACCTCAAACCCAAGAAGTTTTAGATGTTACAGTTAGTTGGTTTCAAAATAATTTATAATAAAAAAAGAGGTCCATGAAACGAATCCGTTCCATGGACCTCTTCTATATAAGAAGAATACTATTTAATGCTTATTCCTCATCTAGATCAATAGCATCTACTTGTTGAATTACATATTTAGCACCTACAATACCATTTGCTTGTACATTCTCGCCAATAGCGCCACTGCCTAAGGCTTTTGCCATAGCTTGTTTAACTTGAATACCTGAAAGTGTTTCCGCTGGGTTCGAGATAGTGATAAGTTCTTCTGTCTTAGCAGGTGTGCCAAAGGTGAGTACTAGGTTCCTTTTTGTAATTTCCATAGTAAAGTTCCTCCTCAGTTATTATCATAATTTCATATAGACTTAATGTTTAACTTTATCAAAGCTTTAAGTTCTTTCTAATTCATAAATTGTGTAAAATTATATACAAGGTGTGCACTAGATGTGGAATGAGTTGTCATTATAGGGTAACTTAGGCTTCTACAAGTAATAAGGTCTCTGTAACTTTTGTAATGGACTGAAGTGCTTCTGCATTTAAACTACCAATTGCCATTCCTAAAGTATGTAAGCTTTCATCTGATGCCTGTTTATTACAATGCCCAATAGTTTGTGATCCTTTTGTAAATTTAAGTGCTACTTTAACTTCTTCAAGTACGCTTTGAATTGCCATGTGCGTTCCTCCTTAAATTTAAATCTGTTTTAAGCACCGGTTGCTTATACTTACTATATACGGAATAGGCCTGAATTTTCCTCAAGGATTTTCTTAAGTTTTTTGAGAAGATAGTATTTCTTACTAGTCAAAGCCTTATAGGACAAACCTTCTTCTAATGCTAAATCGGATAGACTTTTTTCTTCTGAATAAAGCTTAAGAAGCAAACTTTGCTCTTTTTCACTTAACCTATGTAAAGCCTCTTCTATTACTCTTATCATTTCTTGTTGAAGTATTTGTGCTTCAACACCTGCACCTTCATCTTGTATTTTGTCCCAAAAATCTTCTTTCTCCTCTATAATTAGCATTTCTCTTTTTTTACTCCTATAGTTTCCACCCCATCTATAGAGCATTAACTTATAATACGCTGAAAAGGAAGTTTGCTTTGCTGGTTGGTAAGTTTCTACTGCCCTACATAGAATCAAATAGCTTTCTTGCATAAGGTCTTCCACACTATAATCAACTTCTTTCAATTTATGTGCCCACTTAAAGCATAGAGGCTCAAATTGTTTCCATAGTTCATAGGTATATACACTATGTTCTTTGCTCCTCATTACTAACTCTTCCATTGTTTCACACATGCTTCACCTTGTTTTCTGCTGCAGCTTTTGTATTTGCGCACTTTTACTTTACCTCTTAGAAAACATTTCGTAAATTTAGGATTTTATCCTTTTTCCTAAGGATTTTGCTACTTTTCCTCGGGATTTCTTATCTTTTCCTTAGGAAAGTGCCTATTGAGTACTTTTTTAAATTTTTTTAAGGAAAATAGAAAGGGGTTGCGTATATAAAGAGATATAGAAATCAGTTTTTCTCATTTAGGAGGCGATTAGATGAAATCATTAATTTATTACCCAGAGCTTAATCCGTATACAGGCAGCATTACTTCTAGTCTACTTTTTATGCAACTGGAGTATTGGTTTAAAGTAACCCGTGGCAAAACCTTTTATAAGTTTCTTGAGCCATGTGAAGCCCCTCAGTATGTCACTGGAGATAGTTGGACAGAGGAGCTAAGCTTTGGTAAAACAGAATTTCGTACAGCTTTTAGTAACATCGGGAAGGTATATAAATCTAAAAAGGCTTACTTAGAAAGCAAGGATAAATTCGAAGGGAAGTATTATCTGTCTTACTATGATCGGATCAAACGTCTCACTTACTACGAACGTAATGAGACTTTAGTTAACACACTTCTTAGAAATTTGAATCTCTCATTTGGGTATTCAGAGACTAAACCTATCAAGTCTATTCAAAATACTTCTTCAGATATAGAATCAGATGTGAAAAAGTTATTTGAGACCTATTGCCCTAGCCTTAATGCCAAAGTATGTTTCACCCTCACGACCAAAATGCGTCTACATACTTTAGTCAAAGTCATCACCACTAAAGGACTTAACCTACTTGAGACTTTTAAATCGGTCTTTTGCCAAGTGGAAGCTTCGGACTTCTTATGTGGTAGGCTCTCTACGTCTACCTTCCTAGCGTCTCTTAGCTGGATCTTGAAGCCGGACAAGTTCTTTGCCATCTTAGAGGGGAACTATGCACCTTTTGTCTCCTCTATGCCTGACTCTACATTTGCAGCTCCAGCTTTATCAAGCTCTACATCTCAAGTGTCATCTTGTGCTGGCTCTCCATGTGCACCCTTATCTACTCTATCTGCACCCTCTACGACACCTTTTGTAAAACCTACACGTCTTTTCAATCGTATGTACACCCATAATTTTGACATTGAAGCTTTAGAAGCAAAAGAGCGTGCTTGGCAAGAGGCCAAATACGAAGCAAATCTGCACAATACTTCCACTACTCTTTTATAGCTTTTTACCAAAAACACTTTTTCTTTTAAATATTTTGAGGAAAATGACCACCTTTCCCGTATATATATAGGTGTAAGGACGAGCTAGCAAACACATCCTAGGCCGTTTGCATCTCCTCCTTCAATCATTCGCTAAATGGAAATGTGTATCTTCTAGTAAGTTCTCCCCCTTCTTACTTTGAGATATAGGCTCCATTTAGCACCCCTACTCTATTCCCTGGTGGTGGCAATCTAAAGTAGAGTTAGGGTAATTGCTTATAGGTTTGATCGGCGTATTGTTGTTTGCTTGACAAGTTGCGTCTACTCCAACCCTCTAGTCTCTTACTAAGCGTCATGCCAACTGCCCTCAACGTGATACATGCATAGCATCCCTTTCACTTAGAGCTACGAGCCCCATGCCCCTTATTCAGAGTCTATAGGTCTGTATCGGATGCCTCTTGGATAGTAAGCCTTGGGCTGGACATGGTATAAGCTTTGCCACAAATAAAAAGCTAACTTAAAACTGCCTATTGTTATAAGGGGGAAGGCAGATTTAGGTTAGCTTTTTGTATTTTCTATTATTTATTCCACTTACATAATGTCTTGTAATGTATACTTACTAAATTCCTCTATAAACTTATCTAATGACTGATGAATGATTCCTTTTAATTTACACTCTCCTGTCATAAAGCTACAAGTTGTCTCATGCTTGATACATTCAATAATCGTAAGATTATCTTCTGTTATCTTTAAGACTTCTCCTAAGTTAATCTCTTCTGGCGGTAAACCTAGCTTCAATCCACCTGATCGACCTTTTATAGAAATAAGATAATCTGTTTTTGCTAATTTATGAATAACCTTTTTCAGGTGATGTTCTGAGACCTCTAACTTTGTAGCCAACTGCTCTACCGTGCAAAGTTCTTCTTGATGTGCTGCCATATAAATGAGTACACGAAACGTATAATCTGTGAACTTAGATAATTGCATCCTTGAAATTTCCTTTCTCTTAACTTTTTTCTCTATTTTAACAGTTCTTATATCTTTTATAAAGGATATAAAAAATAAATGTGCATTTTACTTGCACTTTTATTTTTATCATGTTATATTAAATGCGCAAAACAAATGCACATTATTTTAGGAGTTCTCATATATCTCATATGAAAAAATATATTTATATTTTCCTAGGTACGTTATCCCTACTTATAGGAATTCTAGGTATCTTCTTACCTGTTCTTCCTACCACACCACTCCTGATGCTAAGTTGCTATTTATATAGTAAGAGCTCTACTCACTTTCATAATAAACTTACATCTAGTAAAGTTTATCGAAAGTATGCTAAAGACTTTGTAGAGCATAGACAACTTTCATTAGGAAGGAAGGTTTTTCTACTAAGTTTTGCTTCAACTATGCTTTTATTTCCTTTATTTATATTAAATGGAGCATGGAAACTGGTGATCCTAGGACTTTACCTTTATCTTTACTATTATTTTATCTTTAAAATTAAAACTATTAAACATACATTGGAGGATATATCATGTTAGATCAAAAAACTATTGAAATCATTAAAAGTACTGTACCAGCTCTTAAAGCACACGGTTTAGAAATTACAACTCATTTCTATAAAACTATGTTCACTAATAACCCAGAAGTAAAATCTTTATTTAGTATGGACAAGCAAGCATCTGGAGAACAACCTAAGGCACTTGCTATGACAGTTCTTGCTGCTGCACAAAATATTGATAATTTAGGTGCTTTACTTCCTGCTGTAAAAAAAATTGGCCAACGTCACGTTGAGGTAGGCATTCGTCCAGAACATTATCCTATTGTAGGACAAAACCTTCTTATTGCCATTAAAGAAGTATTAGGTGACGCTGCTACTGATGAAGTTATTGATGCTTGGGGTCAAGCATACGGTGTTATTGCTGATGTGTTTATCGAAGTTGAAAAAGAAATTTACGCACAACAAGCCTAATATAAAAAAGAACTGCAGAATATGCAGTTCTTTTTTATATCTTATTTAATTAGTTAGCTGCATAGTAGCAACGTTTTGGTGAACCAATTAATTCTTCTGCTTTAAGTTCTTTAATTGCTTTATCTACCTCTTTTTTATCTACGCCTAAACTTTCAGCAATTTCTCCAGCTTTCATTGGTTCATTGTTTTCTTTTAATAAATTAAGTACTTTATCCTTTGCTTCCATGATTACTCTCCTTAAATAATTTAATTATTTTCTTTATTATACTAAATATATTTTCGCCATTCAATAATTATTATCTAATAATATAAAATACATTTTTTGCTTTTAATTTTTATTTTCAGCTTGTCACCTTCTAGCATTTTTATCATATGTATATATTGATATCCTATTCCTTATAGAAGGGGGTTCTTTACCCATGTCACATTTTTTCAAAAAAATAATTACTGCTTTTTTTATTATTATTCCTTTATTATTAAGCACGATCTGTTTTGCAAGTTCTCTATCACCTTCTAGTAACACGCTTTATAATGGTATTGATGTAAGTGAATGGCAAGGTAACATTGATTTTTCTCAAGTTAAAGATTCAGGTATTGATATTGTTTATATTCGTACAGGTGAAGGAAGTAACTACATTGATGCTTACTTTAATACTAACTATAAAAATGCCAAAGCTGCTGGATTAAATATTGGCTTTTATCATTATGTAACAGCTACTACGCCAGAGGAAGCCATAGAACAAGCCAAATTCTTCGTATCCCTTACTAAAGATTTAGACCCTAATTGCAAATTAGCTATGGACTTTGAAAGTTTTGGCTCACTTAATAATGAACAGATTAATACGATTGCCTCAACTTTTCTTCAAACAGTCAAGGAACTAAGTGGTAAAGATGTGATTATTTATAGTGATACTTATAATGCTATAAATACTTGGGATAATTCTCTTACTATTTATCCTCTTTGGGTAGCTGAGTATGATGTCACAGAACCTAGAGCAAATGATAAATGGAATCATTGGGTTGGCTTCCAATATTCTGATGCAGGTACTGTACCTGGTATCAACACAAATTCTGTAGATTTAGATCATTTTACCCCTGATATTTTCCTCTCTGGTGGTTCTAATGTTACTTCTTCTAATACTTCTTCAACCAATACATCTTCTGGTTCTTCCTCTAACTCACTCTCATATATTACTTATATTGTTCAATCCGGTGATACTTTATCTGCTATTGCACTTCAGTATAATACAACAGTTGCTGAGCTTGTTGCCCTTAATAATATTTCTAACCCTAACTTCATCTATGTAGGCGAATCTCTTACTATTCCTAGCTCAGATACTTCACCTACTTCTTCTACTAATACAACTTCATCCACTACCACCTCTTCTAATACTAATACTACATCTCCAACTTACATTGTTCAGTCTGGTGATACCTTATCTGCTATTGCGCTTCAGTATAATACGACGGTTGCTGAGCTTGTTGACCTTAATAATATTTCTAACCCTAACTTCATCTATGTAGGCGAGACACTTATTCTCCCTCAAATAACCTCCCAAACATCAACTAATATCCCTACAAACACTTCCTCTACCTATACTGTACAAGTAGGAGATACCCTTTGGGGCATTGCCCAACAATTTGATACAACAGTTGCTACGCTTACTTCACTTAATAATCTCTCTAATCCTAATTTAATTTATCCTGGAGAAATTATTCAGTTACCTTAACTACTACTTTAAACCAAAAATAACCACTAGCTGGTATGTTAGTGGTTATTTTCAACTAATAGCCTGGTTTTTTCTTCAATGTATCTATAAGCTGACGTGTTCTTACTAAATACTCTTGTGTTGCATCTAAGTTTTCTTTTGCAACGCCTGTAAACAATATATCTACTATCATTAACTGAGTATAGCGGGATAATACTGCACCTATACGTACTTCTTGCTCGGTTTTAGGAAGTGTAATAAGAATGTCTACTAATGGATGTAACGGATTCATTAAGCATTCCGTAACACCTATACAAGTAGCTCCATTTGCTTTAGCCTGTTGTACAGCTTCATTGACTTCCTTTGTATTGCCTTTATATGAAAAAGCAATTACAGCATCGTCAGGCCTAATATGTAAAGAACCTGCAAGACCTAGGTGATAGTCCATATAAAAAATACATTTTTTATTAATACGTACAAGTTTCTGTTGCAAATCTTGTGCTACAATACTCGAAGCTCCTACCCCAAAAAGATATACTGTATCTGCCTCTTTTATCTTCTCTACGGCTTGATTAATATTGGTGAAGTCTATAAGTTCTAAAGTATCTTCTAGGGTAAGTTTGATATTATTAACGATTTTTTTTGAAATGATTTCTAGGCTATCATCAGATTGTAGTAAGGTTCCTATTTCTGGCCTAGTCTCTGCTTCAATATTTCTTGCTAACTCTATTTTCATTTCTCCATAACTCGAATAGCCTATTTTCTTTGCAAATCTTACCACTGAAGCTGGGGATGTTTCACTATACTTTGCAAGTTCATTTGTTGTAAGCCCTACAGCATTTTCAGGTGTTTTTATTATAATATCTGCTATCTTTTTTTCTGAAGTTGTAAATGCTTCATATATCTGGCGGATTTTAACTAAGCAATTCATCTTTGCAACCTACTTTCTATCAAATTTTCTAACCTTTAGAAGATCATTTTAAGGTTACAGGAAGTTTTCCTTTTGACTCGGCTTTTCCCATTAAAACTTGTATCAAACTCTCCATTGCTTTCGTTGTATATTCATAGGATAAAAGACACCCTTTAACCTCTTCTAATACTTCAATATCGTAGGGAGTACGCATTGGAAGCAAAATAACATTTGGATTAATTGCCGTCACTTTACGTACCAATTCTAGCTGTGTAGCTGCTAAGATCCCATTATGTGTACAGCAAATGATAAGTTCTCTTTCTTTTGCTTTTTTTACTGCCTCTTCTACTTGTTCTTTAGTTGGTAGATTATCTATTTCATAAGCCTCTACTTTTCTATCTGAAATACGCTCTTTAAAAAATGTTGCAAAGTTTGGCGCTATTCTTGTACCATCTGCTCCTGTAAGCACTCTTCCATTAGGGGCTATAACTAAAATATCTCTAGCACGAATAGGTATAACCCCCTCATTCTTAACTACCGTAATACTCTCTAAACTTACCTTCTTTGCCAGCTTTTCATAATCTTCTTGATAAAGGTACTTTCTAGCCTCTTCATAGGTCATATCCATGAATTGTGTACTATTCCACTCTCTCTTAGCTTTTAATATACATTCTAAAGACTGATCTAATCTTGCCTCATCAATCCGTCCTTCTTCTATTGCCTGATAAATTTCTTGGATGGCTTCTAACTGTTTTTCCTTGGTATGAGAAATACATATAAGATCTGCTCCTGCTTGGATCGCCATAGGTACGGCCTTAGCCGTTCCCCATTCTGTATCAATCGCTTTCATCTCCATACAATCTGTAATAATTAGTCCTTGATACCCCAGCTCTTCTCTTAAGAGCTTTGTAACTATAGGATAGGAAAGTGTTGCTGGCACTTCCTCTTTCTCATACGCCATAAATCTAATATGAGCAATCATAATTGCTTTAACACCCATTTTAATAGCTTCTTTAAAAGGATATAACTCTACCTTGTTAAGACGTTCTTTCTCATGTGCTACTACAGGCAATGCCAAATGTGAATCTATGCTCGTATCGCCATGACCTGGAAAATGCTTAGCCGTTGCAATAATCCCTGCTTGTTGTAATCCTTCTATATAAGCATTCCCCCGCATTGCAACGTCATTAGCCGTTTCTCCAAAGCTTCTTATTCCAATAACAGGATTATGAGGATTATTATTCACATCAAGACTAGGCGCTAAGTTAAAGTTAATTCCTAATGCTTTAAGCCCTACTCCTGTAGCATAAGCAATTTGCTTTGTTTCTTCTAATGTTGCACCTGCTGCCTGCGCCATATTTCCCGGAAATACTGTCACCCCATCATATATCCTTGTTACAATACCATTTTCTTGATCTATAGTTACAAAAAGAGGAACACCATTACTTTTTATAGCAATTTTTTGTAATTCTTGTATGAGATGAAATACTTGTTCTGCACACTGACAGTTATCTTCAAACAAAATGATATTCCCTACATGATATTGGGTAATCAATTCATAGATCTCTTCATTTACCGTCGTTCCTTTAAAACCTACTACCAATAACTGACCTATTTTTTGTGCTAAATTCAATTTGTTCCCCTCCTATCTAAGACTTCCTTGTAAAAGGTGTAATATTTCCTAAGACGACTCTCTCCTTCGCACCTGTTGCACCAAGTACATTACTAGCCATACCATGCATTGTTTCATTGGCTAGAACAGCAAAAGCAATTGCCTCTTTAGAAGCCGAAGTATAACCAATGTCTTCTTGTGTCATAACCTTAGCATAAGGTAGTAGCTTTCTAAGCATAGTCATCAATGTCTGATTATAGCTCCCACCACCTCCTATGATTACCTCTTCTATAGCTACCTTAGGTGCAATAAAAGTTTCATAGTTATAGGCAATGGACTGTGCTGTGTACATTGTTACTGTTGCGGCTAGATCTTCTACTGAAAGTTGCCTATTCTCTTGTATGAGCTTAGTTACAAACTGTTTCCCAAAAAGTTCTCTTCCCGTTGTCTTTGGTGGGACCTGCATAATATAAGATATTGCCATAAGATTTCTTAGAAGTGTCTCATTGATACATCCTTTTCCTGCAATCATGCCATCCTTATCAAAAGGTATACCTACTAAGGATTGAACCACTTCATTGATAATCATATTACCAGGCCCTGTATCAAAGGCAAATACGTCCTCTAACTTTGTATGTTTTGGGATAACCGTTACATTGCCAATGCCACCTATATTTTGCAAACATCTATTCTTATTACTTCTATAAATTAAAAACTCTGTATAAGGAACAAGTGGTGCACCTTGACCTCCTGCTGCCATATCCATTACCCTAAAGTTTGATACAACTGGCGTCTGAGTCTCATAAGCAATAACTGCTGGTTCACCTATTTGTAGTGTAGAACACAGAGTATGTTGCATTGCCATTGGTATATGATAAATTGTCTGTCCATGAGAACCTATATAAGCAACTTGCTCCATTTTGACTCCAGCCTGCTTACAAACCGCCTGTGCCGCCTCTGCAAATGCATAACCTAACTCAAAGTTTAAGCTACATATCATTTCTACATTAGAAGTCTCTAGGTTACAAGCAGTCTTAATCTTCTCCCTTAATGGTTCTTGTATTGCCATTTCTACAAAGTCTATAAGCTCTACTTTGGTCTGTTCTCCATAACCTTCAATACCTACAAGCGCTGCATCTATACCATCTAAGGAAGTGCCTGACATAAGGCCTATAACATATCGTTTATCCATCTTACTTCCTCCATAGCTTACTAGACTTCTTTAAAAAATTGTGGAAGGTAGTCTTTATGTGCTTCTAATAATTCATCAAGTACGATTTTTGCATATTTTTGTGAGGCTACTAATGGATTAATCATCATAGCATATAAAGCCTTTGTATATTCCCCTGTGACAGCTGCTTCACATGCTGCTACTTCAAAGGACTTGATTTGCTGTACTAAACTCTTAGCTGATTTAGGTAATTTACCTACCGCAAGAGGAATAGGACCATTTTTTGTAATGACTGCACTAACTTCTACAACCTCATCATACTCTAACTCTTCCATAGCCCCTTTATTGATTGTGTTTACAACTTGGATATCTCCTTTATCATTGTAAATGGAACAAATCAGATTACATGCTGCATCACTGTAGTAGGCACCTCCACGTTTTTCTAACTGCTTGGGCTTTTCTTTCAAACTCGTATCTTTATAAAGCTCAAATAATTCATCTTCTAACTTCTTTACAGTCTCTGCACGGGTACCGTGTTGTTGAAACTTTATAATAGCTTCTTCTAAAGATTCTTTTTGCATGTAATAATAGCGATGGTAAGGTGAAGGAATAGCACCTAGTTCCCTTACAAAGGCATTATTCCACTCAGTACCTGTAATGTTGTTCATACTCTGGCTACCCCATCTATTCAGTACATATTCAGTTTTATCTTCCCCATCTACATAGACACCTGTTACATAACTCATATGATTTAAACCACCCATTGTTATATGCACTTCATTTCTGGGTCTTTCAACAATCTTAGCAATTGCTGTATGCATATCAAAGGGAACATTACACAATCCCACAACCCGTTTAATATTACTGTATCTATTAACTGCTTCTGTTATAATACCTGCTGGATTGGTAAAGTTAATAAGCCATGCATTAGGACAAAGTTCCTCTATATCCTTACAGATTTCAAGAATAACAGGAATGGTACGTAGCGCCTTGAAAAGCCCTCCTGCTCCATTTGTCTCCTGCCCGAACATACCATGACTAAGGGGAATACGTTCATCTTTGATACGTGCTTGAAGCAATCCTACTCGAAACTGCGTTGTTACAAAGTCAGCATCTTTTAAAGCCTCTCTTCTATTAAGAGTCATATAAAGTGTGATAGGAACACCAGCTTTCTCTATCATACGTTTTGCAAGATTTCCTACAATTTCTAACTTTTCTTTCCCCGCTTCACAATCCACTAGCCAGATTTCTTTAACTGGTAATTCATTATAGCGTTTGATAAAACCTTCAATTAATTCTGGGGTGTAGCTTGAGCCTCCACCTATTGTTACAATTTTAATTCCTTGACTCATGATTTCCCCTTCCTTTCTATCTCTATCTATAAATATCTTCCATTTCCTCTATGATTTGCTTACGCAGTGTACCACCTATTTCTTGATTATACGCTAGCTCAAGTGCCCATAAAACTGCACCTATACCTGGTGGCACTTGAAGCACACTATAGTTATAACGCCCTTCCCTAAGTATCTTTACATATGCCTTATAACGTTCAATCAAAATAGGAGTTGTTGGTTTTACCCATACAGAACCAGCTAGAATAATATCTACTACTTCGTCTTGTTCAAACTGAAGATTATTGATACACCCTACTGTAGACTCTGCTAGAGATGATGCCACTCTATCTATAATATGATTTGCAAGTTGATCTCCTCTTTGGGCATATTCAAGTACTAAAGTTACAAAAGGAGTGTGATTTAGGCCCTTACTATACTGCTGCGTGACCGCTTCAATATAAAGCAACTTGTCCCTTACTCCTAACAACTCCATAACAGGCTCTACTAGATTAGATGCTTCTCCACATCTATAGAGGATGCTATAGATGTCTCTAAGTAGTAGCCTTGTAATAAAGGCACCACCTGCATCATCTCCAGATAAATAGCCAACACCACCTACTTGCAACCTATGTCCCTTACTATCAATCCCAACTGTTACTGTTCCAGTTCCATTAATAGAGCAAATACCCCTTCCACTTTCATTGCCTACCTTAAGTCCCAAATATCCATCATTATCTACAACAAATTTCTTCAGCCCAATCCTATTTATAACTGCCTCTAGATACTCTTTTTGACTAGGGATATCTAATCCTGCAAGTCCAAAGGCTCCACTTACTATATCTTCTATTTCAATACCCTTGTCATTGAGTAGATAGTCTAAGCACCTTTTCATTTCTCTATATGTACCCTCATAACTATCTACCATTTTTTCATGACTACAGGTTGCTCCTCTAAGGTGAGAAACAAGCTTACCTTTTATATCAAATAAAAAATAATCTGTTTTGGTATTACCTCCATCTACACCTATGACATATTGTTTGCCCATAACTACGCCTCTTTCTTCCTTACTTCTTCATAGGATTTAATGGCTATACTCATTTGTCCATGATGCTCATCTAGTAATGCTTTTACCTTTTCCACTTCTAAGCCTGTTTTTAACATCACGATAGCCTGTTTAACCTCATACTGTGTAGCTTCTAACACCCTTGTGGCTTGCTCTCGTGTACATCCTGTTGCTTGGATAACAATAGACTTTGCACGTTCCACAAGCTTTTCATTAGATGCTCTAACATCTACCATCAAGTTAGAATATACTTTACCTAATTGAATCATTGCTCCTGTAGATAACATATTAAGTACAAGCTTTTGAGCTGTTCCTGCCTTCATACGTGTTGAACCTGTAATAACTTCTGGTCCTACTACTGGCTCTATAGCCATATGAGCAACCCTTGCCATCTCACTATCTTTATTACATGCAACAGCTATAGTACTTGCTCCTATTTGATTACCGTATTCTAACCCGCCTATAACATAAGGTGTACGCCCACTTGCCGCTATCCCTACTAACACATCCTGACTATTAAAGCCTATGTCCTTCAAATCCTCTATTGCTAATTCCTTGCTATCTTCAGCACCCTCTCTGGCCTTAAACATGGCTTCATTGCCACCTGCCATAATCCCTTGAACGACTTCATCTGTCACCCCATATGTAGGGCGGCATTCTACTGCATCCAACACACCTAAGCGTCCCGAAGTTCCTGCTCCAAGATAAACAAGTCGTCCTCCTTGTCTAAGGGCACCTACTATAATTTCAACTGCTTTTGCAATATGTTCAATCTCTTTTTCTACAGCTTCAGGTACTTTCTTATCTTCCTCATTAATAATTCTAAGCATTTCCTGAGTACTCACTGTATCTATTTGTTTAGAGGATGGATTGCGCTCCTCTGTTGTTAAACCTTCTAATTTAATCGCCATTGATTACCTCCCATGTATGCCCTAATCATATAGGTGTCTATTTTACTTCACTCATTTACCTATCCCTTAACAGCTCCTACTGTAAGTCCCTTTACAAAGTACTTCTGTAAAAATGGATAAAGTACAATAATTGGTAACGTAGAAGTGATTATAACTGCGGATTTAATAGAAATTGCAATAGTTGCCTTATCCGCTGATCCTGCCCCTTCACCCATAACGGCTGTACCATTTACAATATTGCGTAAAAATAGCATAACTGGGAATTGACTCGTATTTAAATAAATTAATCCATTAAACCAATCGTTCCAGAAAAATACTGCGGTGTATAATCCAATAGTAGCTAATGCCGGCTTAGATAGTGGAATAACTATCTTTTTCAAGATACCAAAGTAGCCAAGTCCATCAATAAGCGCTGCTTCTTCTAATTCTTGAGGTAAAGATTTAAAAAAGTTAATTAAAATAATCAAGTTAAATTGATTGATAGCAAAAGGTAATAACATAGCCCATATGGTTCCTGTTAAATGCAAACTAGAAATTAAAAGATAGTTAGGAATGAGTCCTCCTGAGAAGTACATTGAAAAAATAACCATCTTCATTAATAGACCATGTCCCTTTAAAAATGATTTAGATAATGGATAAGCAAAGAGGGTCGTCATTGCTAGTGCAATAGCTGTTCCTACAACGGTATAAAAGATGGTATTGCCATAAGCTTTAAAGAAGTTAGGATACGTAAAAATTTGTTTATAAGCTTCTAGATTAAAACCAACTGGCCATAACTTCACCTGATTATTTACAATTGCCTTTGGATCAGATATAGAAAGTGTCAGCATATATAAAAAGGGGATAATACAGATGAGTAGAACAAGCCCCATGATTATATAGATAACAGTATCCATGATGGTATTACTTTTTGATTTATATCGCTTACTCATGGTCACCCTCCCTTAGTAAATACCTTCACCGGTAAATTTCTTACTCAATCGATTGGTTGTACTTACAAGCAATACCCCTATAATCCCACTAAACAACCCAATAGCTGTCGCATAAGAATAGTTTTGATTCATTAATCCCACACGATAAACCAACGTATTAATAATGTCACTCACTTCTGCATTATTAGGTGTGTACATCAATAATACCTTTTCAAAACCTAAACTCAGAAGTCTTCCTACTTCCAAAATTAACATAACCATAATAGTTGGCATAATGCTTGGAATGGTTACATACATAATACGCTGAATACGTGAAGCTCCATCTATCTCAGCAGCTTCTAATAAGTCCTCGCTAATTCCTGTAATAGCTGCTAAATAAATAATTGCTGTCCACCCCATAAACTGCCACGTATCTGTGAAAATATAAAGAGACCTAAAAAAACGTGCTTCATTCATAAAGTAAATAGGTTCCATACCACAAACATCTTTTAAAAACTGATTTAAAATACCTGAACTTGGTGACAATATTTCTCCTAACATTGCAATAACAACTACTGTTGAAATGAATCTTGGCATATAGGATACTGTTTGAACCAGCTTTTTAAATTTTAAATTACGCACTTCATTAAGTAATAAAGCGAAAAGTATAGGAATTGGAAAGTTTACAAGCAAATTAAGTAGAGACAACGTAATAGTATTACGGAATGCACGCCAAAAAGAAGGATCTTTTATAAACATTTCGAAGTATCTTAAACCAGCCCATTCTGTTCCAAAGGGACTCATCCCAGGACGATAACGTCTAAAGGCTAATACATTTCCAAACATAGGGATGTACTTAAATACAATAAAATAAATTAATGGTATGAGAATCATAACGTAAAGTTGCCAGTAACGCCTAAGATGCATTCCCCAGCCTTCTTTATTATCTTGCTTATGCATAGCTCCTCCTCCTTTTAATAAGAAAGGAGCTGTTTAATATAACAGCCCCTTTAGATACTTCAGGGTAATGCTATTTATTTCAAATTATCGTTGTAAATACTACATAATTTTTCAATCTGCAAGTTTTTCATTTCTTGTACATAGTCATCCCAGTCATTTTCTACGCTCTTAGTTCCAGTAACAAATGCATTATCCCATTTTTCAAAAGCATCAAGAAGTGGTGATTGTAACATGCCTGCTTCTTCTGCTTGAAGATCATCTAGCATTGGTGTTGGTGGGATATATTGAATAGCGTTATCCATTTGTGCTACTTCTTTATTAATACGTGAATAGTTTTCATCATACTTACTCATCTCTCTCGCATTTACCCAAATCATTTGTGTTACGTCTGAGCCACATCCATATTTCACTTGCATTGTCTTATAAATGCCATCTGGTGAATTAACAATTTCATCAGTATATGTAATTGCATCATCTTGACCTGTGTACGTTGTACCTTCTACACCAAGACACCAAATCTTAGCACCTTCTTCAGAGAAGAAAATCTCATCAATTTTACGTACTACTTGTTCAAAGTCATCACGTTTACTTGTTTTAGTTGGGAAGAGAATACCACTACCAGTCTTACTCTTTGGTTGATGATGTGCACCTGATGGTCCTTCAAGTGGTGCATACATTTGGAACTTAATACCTTCAATATCACTTGTTCCTTCTAGACCACCAATTTGATCATAATAAGCATATGTTGCGAAAGATTTACCTGTTGCAAGTTTTTGTGTCCAGCGGTCTCCATCAATTGGTTCTGCCATTTCAGGGTCAAGTAAACCTTCTGCATAGAGTTTTGCAACAAAACTTACATATTCTTTATAGCGGTCATCAATAGCTCCAGCAAAATATTCTTGTTTATCATAATCCCAACTCAATGTACCACTACCTGATGCAGCGTTCTTACCAAGGCTTACCCCATAAGAAGGCATTGTCATACGATAAAGTACCCTTGGTCCAGCCAAAATTGTAAGTGGGTATGAATCTGGATTTTCTTGTTTAAATGTTTTAAGTACGTTGTATAAATCATCAAAGGTTTTAGGTGCTTCTAAACCATATTCCTTTAATAAGTCTTCTCTTAAAATAAGTCCACCATCATAGAATGGTTGATCAAAAAGTGCTGGTAAGTAATAATACTTCCCATCTTTTAAGCGAATGGTCTCTATGTCTTCTTCTAGTCCAAACTTCTCAACCATTTGATTGAAATTCGGTGTCCAATCACTATAATCACTAATAGGTACAATCGCTCCATTTAATGCTAAAGCAGCATTTTCCCCTTTAGTACTTTGATAGAGAATAACATCTGGTGCATTATTTCCTGTATTAAGTGCTAGTGATACTTTTGTTTGATAATCTGCAATAGGAATAGGTTCAAAATTAAGTTTTACATTATATTTACTTTGGACTTCTTGTACAGTAAGCCAGTTCTCACTAAATGGTAATGTGGCATTGTCAGAATAGTAAAGTGTGATATTGAGCTTATCATCCTTAGTTGTTTCTTTTGTTTCTTCTTTAGTAGTCGTTTCTGGTGTTGTAGAATTATCTATTGTATCATTTGAATTAGAGGATGTAGAACATCCTGCCATAGTACCTAATATAAGCCCTGTTGATAATGCTGCTGCCAAAAATCGCCTTATGCTCTTTTTCATTTATATCCCCCTTTTGGTACACCCTAAATGTTGTTGTACAGTGTATATATATGCTAGCTTAGGGGAATCAATGAAAAGTTTTTTCACGTTTTTTCTAAACTGCTGACTTTTTGTTTCTAACGCAAAAAAGGCTTTGTCCAACTAATCACTAAGATTAATTGGACAAAGCCTTTTACAAATTGCGGAGTCAGGACTTGAACCTGAGACCTTCGGGTTATGAGCCCGACGAGCTGCCAACTGCTCCACTCCGCGTCATTATATTGTTATACTTATAAAAAAATTTTGGCAGCCACCTACTCTCCCGGTCCGTCTCCAGACAAGTACCATCGGCCGACTAGGTCTTAACCTACGTGTTCGGTATGGGAACGGGTGTGTCCCCTAGTCGCATCGCCACCAAAAATATTTCCGTCTTGTGTTATTCACTTGACGACTTCTACTATGTTACACCATTTGCCTACATAGGTCAAGTCTTTTTTATGATTTCTTTAAATTTCTTCGTCACAGCAATAAATAACTGTTAAATTCGGATGGAGTTGTAAAATAGATGCTGGAACTTGTGGAACAATTGGTCCCTTAAGTGCTTTTCTTAAAATATCTAATTTATCATTTCCACTTGCTATTAAGATGATTTTTTTAGCTTGCATAATAGATTTAATACCCATTGTAATTGCTTGACGAGGTACTTCATCTCTGCTTTCAAAAAATCTTGTATTAGCTTCTATTGTCGTTTCACCTAAATCAACTACATGAGTCATTTTTTCAAAAGCTTCATCTGGTTCATTAAAACCAATATGACCATTATGTCCGATACCTAAGAGTTGAACATCTATACCACCTAGATTCTCAATAAGTTCATCATATCTTATACATTCTGCTTCTAAATTTGTTGCTAATCCATTTGGCACATGAGTATTTTCTTTTTTAACATTAATATGGTCAAAAAAGTTTTGATTCATAAAGTAACGATAGCTTTGTACATTATCACCTGATAAAGTTAAATATTCATCTAAGTTAACTGTAGTTACTGATGAAAAATCAATATCATTTTTGTTATACCAATCTATTAGTTGCTTATATACTCCTAAAGGTGAAGATCCTGTTGCCAATCCTAATACACTTTTCTTATTTAAAATAACCTGTGCTGAAATAATATTTGCTGCTTTACGGCTTAAGTCCTCATAGCTTGATGCTTTAATAATTAACATATATTATCCTCCTCCTTTACCTCTATTATAATACGATTCATTGTATATTTTAATTCTTAATCTGAATGGTTACTTGATGTGGATTAAGGTAGCTTGAAAAGAATAGGGTAGGAACACCTAAATGATTACGCATAATACTTTGTACATTAATAATAGGTGTACCTTGCGCAATTTCTAATAAAACTGCATATTTGAATGGTACAATCATAGGATAAAAGCGTTGTTCTACAACACTTTCATTGATACACTTCTTTATATCTACTACCTTACTAATGTTAGCAATATCATCACTACTCAAATATTTTTTTACAAAATATATTTCATCTAGTGTTTGTGGCTGACCTTTGTAATGTGCAGTCCTAACTATTTTAAGAATTAGTTCTTCAACCTTTACATTAAGTTTTTCAGCAATTTCTTTATCTGCTGGTATAACATTAAAGTATAGATTTTTATAGACTGTATCTTCATGCTCCTCATATAATGTATTTGATTTATATAAAGTTTTATCTGCTACAAATGTCCCTTTATTTTTAATACGATATAAATAGCCATCATTAACTAGAGCATCTACAGCTTTTCTAGCTGTCATACGACTGATGTTAAAGTGTAATGCCAATTCTCTTTCAGACATAATAGGCTCATTTGGACATTTATGCATAATCTCTTCTTTTAAGTTTTCAATTACTTGTATATAAACCGGTTTCTCTATCTCGTTCATCCTACCCCTACCCAATCTATTTTATAAATTCAAAGACCACCCATGGTTCAATAAAATCTAATAGCATATGTTCGTTGTTTGCAATATGCCCTATTACATTTTTATTGCCTTCGTTAGGCATATCCCTTAAGATAATGTGCATTTCTCCCTTATATCTACCATATTGGTCATTAAGGATAACAACGTCACCACGTTTTAAATCTCTCGTATTTTTAGGAGGTATTGATTCATTTGCAAAAGTAATACGTGTCATTGTACTTCTTGCCATGTATTCGCTCATATCACCACGTACAAAATGTAAGTGCTCGTATAAAATCTTTTCTTCAACCTCTGATAAGTCAACTTCCTTATCAATTGTAAAGCTTAACTTATTAGGATTTATCTTTGCAAGGCTGCTTAATTCTTCTTCACTAGCATAAACATTAGCAATAATAACATCATCTACTAAACCTGTTGCAAATAAATGTCTAGCTTGTACATCTATCGGTAAGAAACGATGCTCTTCTAATGTACATAATCCTTCATTTACTGGCCATGGACCATATGTGCCTGGTTCTTGACTAGAAACGAATGCAGCTACTGGAACATCATGTTTCTTGATATCTTCACTACATTTTTTGAAATGCTCATAACTTAATCCAGTATATTTTTGAGGATAAAAATTATGACAGGTAATAATGTTTTCTTTATTTCCTTTATAACTTAAGATATAGTCTAAATACTTTGTACCTAAGCTTGCATTAATCTCTATTTTTAATCCATAAGGATTATAGCTCATCAGTGCTTCATTGTGACCATTAAAGCCTTCATCTAAGCGGATACCATCTACACCTATTTCATGGAAATAAGTCATATCATAAGCTGGTATATTTAACTTTTCAAATATAACAGGTGCTACGTCTACAATAAACTCCATATTGTATTGATGTGCGTGTGCTGTAAGTTGTTTATATAAATCTTTAATTTGGTCTGCTGTGTTATGTTCGCTAGAACTAATTAAACAAGAAAATATTCTTTTTACGCCATATTTGGCTGCTAATGTGATATATGCCTTATCTTTATCTAACGTTTCATAGCGTGGATAAAGAGATATTCCTAATCTTTTCATGTTGCCTCCTAAAATGTCGTTATCTCTCCCACAGTGTCTTTATCTATTGTCAATAATATAAGTTTCTATATTACATAATAACTTATTTGTTCTCTTTTTACTATTAAAATTATATAAGAGTTGCATGATTTTTGCATTAAGATTTTTTGCTTTTGTAGCACCCTTAAAATCTTCTTGATAATAGACTTTTATTTGCTGTGGGCCTAGTTCTTCGATACGATAACTTATTGTATTTGTTCCATCTCTACTCGTAAATTTTGCTATATAGGATGAAGGTGAATGTATTTCTACTATTTCAACTGTTACTCTATTACTTTTACCGACTTTATTATTTAAATTCTTTTCATAGGTAAAGCCTTCTTTTAGCTGGTCAACCTTTACCTTCTTATTTGTTGTAGCATAAATATCTTGTTCTACAGAATGACTAATCTGTTCAAAAAATTCTTCTGCACCTACTTTAAGCACTTTTTCTACATGCATGACTTATCCTCCTTAGCTCTTACCCTTTTTCAATAATACAAATCCAATGATCAGAAGTAAGATGCCTTGTACAATCATCCATAAGTAATTCTCCACTAATGCAGGCCCTACCATAATACTTATACATCCCAAACTTGCAAGTGCCAGTCCCCAGCTTTTCATACGTTACACCTCTACCTTACTTATTTTGTTACTTGAAAGTAAAGAACACTGCCTACTTCTGTTGATTTAATTAATGACTTTGCCGTAGCTATTGCTGCATCTAAATCTGTTGTATCTACTTCAAATTGCATTTTCATACCCACTTTAGTTACAAATTTATAGTGAATATCACCATTATTGTTTTCTAGTAAGTCAATGATGTAGTCTTGTTTAAGTGGACAATTTATATAAATCATATTTAGTGCTCCTTTATTGCTCGTATTCTTATTTGTCTTCTAATTTTTTGTAAAGGTCAATGAATTCATTTGCAATGATTTTAAATCCTTCTGCGCTCATTAATTGATCCTCTGCATGTAATAAAAGTACACCTACTTTAACAGGTTCTCCATTAGCTTCTTTTACAATTAAGTTTGCGTGAGCTTTATGACCTAGCTCGAAAGATTCTTCACCTTCTTTAATTAAAAGCTCAGCTTTTTCAAAATCTCCAGTTTTAGCAGCACGAATTGCTTCAATATATAAAGATCTTGCATTTCCTACGTTAGCAATAATTTCAAAACATAATAATTCTAATTCTTCCATGTTGTTATCCTACCTATCTTATTTTTATAGTAAATTTTCTTTTATAATTAAATCTTCTCTCTTATAAATAAGGATTGATCGAAGTTAATATAAATCCTTCTCTCAATCCTTATCGTTATGTTTTTTATCTAATGGTAATGATTATACTTGGCTATCTGCCTTGTTTGCCAATAATACGAATGGTGCATAAAGCGCAACCGCAATAATTAAGTTAACTAAAGCGACTAGTGCAGCCATCAGGCTACCTCCAGTTGCAAAGAATGCATAAATTACTGGTGGCATAATCCATGGTACCGCAACAAATGTTGGTGGGATTAAACCAATAGAAGTACAAACGTATGCTATTATTGTTAAAATAATAGGAATTCCTATAGAAGGAATAAAGTAAATAGGGTTTAATACAACTGGTAATCCAAATGTAACTGGTTCGTTGATATTAAATACACCCATCGGTGCAGAAAGTTTTGCTACTGTTCTTGATTCTTCTTTTTTAGAGAAAATAAGAATTGCAATAATTAGGGCAAGTGAACATCCTGCTCCACCTAACCAAACAAATGCATCAAATGAACCTCTTGTCCACATGTAAGGTAATTCTGCTCCTTGCATAAATGCAACGTTGTTTTCATTTAAAGCTGTAAGGTAGATACCATCTAATACAGGTGCAAGAACATTACTTCCATGTAATCCGAACATCCATAAAAGTTGTACTGCAAATACTGTAATGACAACGCTTATTAAGCCTTGTGATAATCCTAAGAATGGCATTTGTACGTATTTTGAAATTACATCATTAATAGGCATGCCTGTAAAAGCATTTACTACATATGCTAAAGTACCAATAACATAAATAGCAATTAAACCTGGTATGATTGCAGTAAAAGCACGACTTACTGCTGGTGGTACTGAATCTGGTAACTTGATCGTTACTTTAGATTTTACTAATTTGATATAAATAAATGTTGCAATAAATCCAATAAATAAAGCTGTAAATAATCCTGATGCTTGTGTATATGACCAGTTAATATAGCCCCACATGCTGCCATCAGCTGTTGTTTGTGGCATTTGTGTAATAAGTGCAGCAAAAGCAATTAATCCACCTGGTAATGGACTTACATCATATGCTTTTGATAAGTTATATCCTAAAGAGAAAACAAACACAAGTGAAAGAATAGCAAGTGTTCCCCACCATACGTTGGAGTTAATGCCGATGATTGGACTCATAGTATCTACAAATCCTGTCCATCCAAATTGTGTTGGTAAATCTCTAAAAAATACATTTAATAATGTTGCTACAGCTCCTGCCATTGTAATTGGCATGATTGAAATGAATGCATCACGTATAGCTACTAAATGTTTTTCAGCACCTATTTTAGCTGCAACTGGTAAAAAGTGTTTCTCTAACCATTCTGTCATAGCTATCTCATCCCCTTATATTTTTTGATTTTATATTTATCCTTGTAAAGTTGCTAATGCTTCTTCTAATACTTTTTTACCGTTCATAGTACCATAGTGCATCATGTTAATAACTTGTACTGGCTTTTTACCTTCTACTTTATCTTGCATTTTACTTAATAAGTATCTTACTTGTGGTCCTAATAAGATAATATCTGCTTCGCCAACGTTGCTATCACTTTCTGCATCGCCTACTGCCCAGATTTTAGCTTCCACGTTCATCTCTTTAGCAGCTTCCTCCATTTTTTTAACTAATAAACTTGTAGACATCCCTGCTGAACATACTAATAAAATTTTATGCATTTCTTAGTCCTCCTTATAATAAATAAACATAAAGTTAATAATCTTACGCTTGGTATAGTCCGGTATATACATCCGGTATATACATCTGGTATATACCACTTGCTTTTATTATACCAGTTTATCTAGTTTTTACAATCATATATTAGGCAAAATGTACATTTCTATTATTTTAAACAAAAAATAATATCAGTAAATGTATATATACACCTAATAATAAGGTTAAATTTTTATCACATATACATATTAACTAGTATTCATCATCATTTTTATGCACATATACCTTAAGATTTATTACCCTATTGTTCAATTTTCCTATGAAATAGGTTAGATTTTCCATACTTTATAATCAGTAATTTTAAATACCATATTAGTTTGCATTTCTTTTGCTATTCTTATTCTTTTATTTTAGATATACATTCTAAACCTTTGATTTGTTCAAAATAAAGTCAGATGCTATCTATAATAAAAGAGCCATGAATTACTCTTATATAAATATAAGTAATCCATGGCTTGTATTTAGTGCTATTCATTTTATTCAAGCTTCATATCTAGTATTATCCTAAGCTTAAGTCATTTCTTTTGTTTTTATATCATCTTTTATAAAAAGATTCATAGATGCGTATAACTCAGTAAATATTCATCTAATATCTCTATATAAATCTGTACAACAAAAAAGACATCCTCTCGGATGCCCACAT
>NZ_JAQIFT010000031.1:0-13605 GCF_027857615.1 Holtiella tumoricola | reverse complement strand
TAAAAGGCAAGACTCTATTTAAGAGTCTTGCCTTTTAGTTAAAATTGAACACGTTGGCCGTTTATATAAAGATTGAATCCATTACTTTTAATTTGATTTAAGTCACCATCTAATGCTGTAATATAAGAATCCCCTGTAAGTGTCCATGTACTTGTGCCATCTATACTTACTTTAACGTTACCTCCATTACCTGTTTCATTAATGGAACCTGTAAATGCGGAGCCTTCACTTAAAGTCATATCCATTGTAGAAATCTCATCTACAATCATTTTTCCTTCTAATACTTGATGGGTTGCAATAACTGTTGCTTTACCACCATTGCTTCCTTTTGTTCCCCATCCTCTTGAACTTTCATTCCCTGCTATTTTAAGTAAAATGTCATTGGCAAGGTTAAGTTTCACATCAGATAATTCTATGGTACAAGTTGTATTGGTTACATAGAATAAGTCACCTTGTTTGGCTGTAATACTTCCACCTTTTGCTGTAAAAGTAGAGTGACCAATTTCTGCATCTCCAGACATACTTTGATAGATCATAATATTTTGGGTATTCTCATTAGCTTCTAAATGATTGCTGTCCATACTTCCTACTACATTACAATTTTCAAGTCTTACAGAGTTTTTACCTTCTATTACAATAGCCTCTGAGTGATTTGCAGTTAAAGTAGCATCTGCTACAGATATATCTGCTGTACTGTAGATTGCAGGGCTTCCAGTACCATTGGTTGTGTAAGTCCCACCTTTGACATTTACAATACCTCCCCCACGGTCACTACGAATAGCCGCTGCTGACTCACCTTGGGTCTCAATATCTAAATGGGTTGCATGGGTTGTTCCACCACCTGTTGTTTGAATCCCACCTGAATTTCTGGCAGATGTACGAATAGTAGAATTTGAAATATTAACAGTGGTACCTTCTCCATAACTAAAGACACCATTACCATTTACAGTCTCAGTATTTACTGTTGCATTTTCAATGGTTACTTGTGCGCCATTGGTTGCAAGTAGCGCAGCATTTTGACCATAGAAGTCACCATTTTCTGTATTAGAAGATTCGCCTTCTAATTTCTCAACTTGAATATCTTGTAAGACAACATTTGCCCCATCTACACGTAAAGCATTTTCATCGTCTTCTGTTGAAGCATAGTGCTCATTACTTATACTTTCATCTGTATCAATAGTATGGGCTGATGTCCCCTGTGTAACCGTATGGCTGCCACCAAATCCACCACCCATTTGTAAGTTTTTTACTACAATACTTGTTGCTACATTGCCATCACCTAGGGCGATTTCTAGTACATCATTCACACCAATGTTATCCATTGTTCCTTCTTGTGTACCTTGTAACATCTCAATTGTAATCTTTGTCTGATCATCTACTGTAAAACTTATAGATTCACCCAGCTCATTAAATACTTTTCCACCCATAGCATTTCCACCTGGCATGCCACCTTCTGGTTTTGCTGGTACGCCTGCTTCTCCTGCTTGCGCTTCACCATCTGGTAAGGCTGGTGGATTTTCATCTGTTGGTGTTTCTCCGTTTGGTAAGGCTGGTGGTCCTGCATTTTCGGTTAGTTCGCCTTGTATGGCTGTTATAATATTCCCCTCAATACTTTGAACTTTAACCGTTTGCACTTGTTCTACCCCTTGCTCTTCTTTTATTTTTGTTGTATCTTCGATCACTTTATGTTCTTGGGCTTTTGTTGTATTACATCCTGTCAGTAAACTCGTCGCTATTACTACAGCTAACATCGGTTTTACATTTCTAAAGTTCATATTCATATACTCCTTTTTACTTCATTTGCTTACGAAAGCTTTATAAATAAGAGTTTAATGTATTAACCTTAATGTTAGCTTAATTCCTTAACATTTATTTTCACACTGTCTATCAGCTTAATTTCTGTTACAATGCTCTCAATTACTTGCTTATCTCTTAACCGCATTATCCACTGCTTCTGCGTATACGTCTTACAAGCTACTAGCCTATTTTGTTTTTCTTCTAATGCGATCCTTCTGGCTAACAAATCACTTTCTATTTGTTTACTTGCATGCTCTATTTTGATACAGCATACCTGTACCTCTTCTTCCATTTTTCTTTTTAATACACCTTCTGGGCACCAGTCTCTTAGCTTCGCTTTCAATCCAATTTCTAAGCATCGCCTACTCACAGTTCTCGAATACTTTTTTATTATTTTTTCACAATTCATCATCTCTCACCCTTCTTTTTTAATAAGAGATGCCTATATATTCCTGTTTTATCTTTTCAAGGCATAAAAAATAGACATCCCCTTGTTGCATAATGGGATGTCTTATAGGTCTTACAAGTGACATATTTCATTACTACATATATTTTAGAATATAATTTTGTACTCGTAAATACTTTTATTAATTTATTTTATTTTTCTCAATTCTAACCATTCCATATCCAATGCCTATGCGGGTTTGAATATATTTTTCTTTTGTTTTGTCCTGTTCAATTTTCTTTCTCAGGGTCGCCATATACACTCTAAGAGATGATAAATCACTTTCAATAGCGTTAATCCAAACTTTATCTAATATGTATTGATGGGTTAAAACTTTCCCTACATTCTTGGCAAGTAAGCACAATAGGTTATACTCCATAGGCATCAGATGCACAACTTCTTCTCCAACCTTAACTGTTGCCGATGTATAATCAATAGATAAATCACCATTTTCAAAAATAGTTTCAATTTGAGTACCCTTATTTTCTAAATACTGCAATCTACGAAGTGTAGAACGTATACGTGCAAGTAGCTCTTCTACGCTAAATGGTTTCGTTAAATAATCATCTGCGCCTGCATCTAAGGCTTCTATTTTATCTTTATCATCACTTCTTGCGCTAATGACAATAATAGGTGCCACCGACCACGTACGAATTTTCTTAATCACTTCTATACCATCCATATCAGGTAATCCTAAATCCATCAGAAAAATATCAGGTTGATGAGAAACCGCTACTAACAGGGCCTCTTTTCCATCTGATGCAGTTTGATATTTATAATCTTGTGTATCTAGTGTTGTCATAATCAGATTACGAATAGGTATATCATCTTCTACAACAAGTATGTCTGGTTTACCGTTAACCATCTATTTGTACCTCCTCTTGCTTCAATGTAAATCTAAAAATGGTTCCACTTGGTTTATTATCATGAACTGAAATTTGGCCATTATGGGCTTCTATAATAGACTTGCATAAGGCTAGCCCAAGTCCCATACCTCTTCTACCATCTGCCACTGCTTGCCCAGATGTATAGAACATATCAAATAACTTAGCCTTTTCTTCATCTTTAATCCCTTTACCATTATCTATGACTTCAACGACAATCCACTCTCTTCGTTTCCTTGTGCGAATTTGGATGGTTGTGCCAGGTGCTGTGTATTTAAGGGCATTATCAATTAAATTAATAAACACTTGCACAATAAGCTTTGTATCCATCTTGACCATAAATAAATCATTTTCTTGATTCACAATAATCTTATGATCCGTTTTCTTTTTACTTAGATGTTGAAGTGCTTCTGCTATCACATCATCTAATAATTCTACTTGCAGATTAAGTGAGACTCTTCCATCTTCAATACGTGTAACAGAAAGAAGATTCTCTACTAAATTAATAAGCCACATCGCCTCTTCGTAAATATCTTCATAAAGTTCACTTTTATGTGCCTCATCTATTTTGTCTCCACTACTCATAAGTACCCCTGCATTTCCTGAAATACTGGTAAGTGGTGTACGTAAATCATGTGAGATGGATCTTAATAAATTGGCTCTCAATTGTTCTTTTTGAAGTTGCATCGCTGCTTCTTTTCTTTCCTTTATAAGGGCTTCTTTTTCAAGTGCTAAAGCACATTCATTTAAAATAGCTCCCATCAGCCCTTCTTGAAAAGCATCCATTGCCTTGTCTTTCATATCTATCCCAACAACACCAAAGACTTGCTCTCCACTACGTACGGCTAAATATAAATATTTAACACCTGGCAATGTACTTGTAGAAAATCCTGCATGCTTATTATTTTTGTAAACCCACTGGGCCACACCTAATTCTCTTTGATCGTAAGGAGATATTTCCTCTTCACCCTCCCACTTCCAAACAATAGGTTCTGGATGTATTTCAGGATTACCACTATAAAATAAAATATTTCTTTCTAAAAGTTCACTGAGCTGCTTTGCGGTATACGATACAATAGCCTCAACATCTACTGCTTGTTGAAACCTTTGACTTGTCTCAAGCAAAATTTCTGTTCTATAAGATTTCATGACTGCCTGTTTGGCTTGCTGCTTAATCTTTTGCATTAACGTTGTACTGATAAAAGCCATAATAAACATAATCGCAAAAGTAGCCATATAACCTGGGTCATATACTGAAAATGTTCGAATCGGTTCAGTAAAGCAATAATTAAATACAAATACACTTAAAATACTTGCAATGGTACTACATAGCCTATGCCTTGTAAAAAGAGATGTAATCATGACGCCTAATAAATAGACCATAATCAAATTGGCTTCACTAAATCCCCAATACGCAAATAAATAAGAAATACCTGTAGATAATCCTAGAACAATCATTGAAATCAATATGTCTTGCATGATTAAATTCGTTTGATACTTGAAGCTTCTTTGACGTTTCTTAATATATTTTTTTTCGTAGCTATCAGGTATGACAAAAATCTCAATTTGAGGTGCTAATTTTGTTAACCGTTCTGAGAAACTTTCTTTCACTCCAAAACGTGACCTTTTTGTATAGGTTCGCCCAAGCACAACTTTTGTCACTTTTGCAGCCTTTGCATATTCTGCAATCTGCTCCACAATATCATTGCCATAAGAAGTGACAGTCTTGGCACCTAATTGCTCTGCAAGTCTTGAATGCCATCTTAACCGTTCTAAATCTTCATTTGAGAACTCCGTAAAGTCTGATGTCTCTACAAAAAAGGCTGTAAATCTACCATGAAAAGCACTTGCCATACGTGCAGCTTGACGAATAACTTTTTCATTGGAAGGTGAAGGTGATAAACAGATAAGTAAATGCTCCGCTGTACTTGATTTTTCTTGGATTAAGTTCACCCGGTCTGCCATCCTTCTTAAAGCTACTTCTCTTAATGCAATAAGATTTTCCACTGTAAAAAAGTTTTTTACAGCTTGGCTTGCTTGCTTTTCCTTGTAGATTTTACCTTGTTTAAGTCTTTCTAATAACTCCACAGGCTCTAAGTCTACTAACTCAACTTGGCTTGCACTATCAAATACAAAATCAGGTATGCGCTCCCTAACTACAATACCTGTAAGCCCTGCTACAATATCATTTAAGCTTTCTATATGTTGAACATTTACCGTGGTATATACATCTATTCCAGCCTTTAGAAGTTCCTCAATATCTTGATAACGTTTAAGATGCCTGCACCCCTCAGCATTGGTATGTGCCAGCTCATCTACTAAGAGTAGTTGGGGCTTTCTTTTAAGCGCACCATCTAAGTCAAATTCTTTTAATAAGATATTTCTATATTCAATTTCAAGACAAGGTAATCTTTCAAGTCCTTCTAATTGAGCCATAGTTTCAGGTCTAGTATGAGGTTCAATATACCCTGCTACAACATCTATACCACTTTCTTTTGCTACGTGAGCAGCTTCTAGCATCCCATAGGTTTTACCTACGCCTGCTGCATAGCCGAAGAATATTTTTAGCTTTCCACTATGTTTTTGCTTTTCCTCTTGTTCTAATTTTTTTAAGATTTCGTCTGGATTACGCATCCTTTCATTCATTGCATTCCCTCTATTCCTAACATCATCTATCTATCTATCTATCTATTATTTATGTATGCTCTACTTTATCATATATAATGGAGGTATTATATTATTCCATATAATACCTCCATTATATCAATTTTGTTATAAAACACCATCTAATATTAAATTTACTTTTAATACATTTACTGTAGGTTCACCAAATACACCTAAAAAGGCCTCTGTCGTTGCCTGAGTAATGGCATCTTCTACTACACTTTTTTCAATACCACGAACTTTAGCAATACGACTGACTTGATAGCTTGCTGCAGCTATACTAATATGAGGATCTAATCCACTACCTGAACAAGTCACAAGATCAACTGGGATTTTATCTAAATCTCCAGCATATTGCTTAAGATAGGCTACTCGCTCTGAAACTAACTTTTCATAACTTTCACTTGCTGGACTTAAATTAGAAGGTGTAGCATACATCAGCTTATTTCCTTGTTCATCTTTAAAAGTAGAAGTATCACTATTCATGATACGTCCCCACATATACTGCTCTCCTATAAACTGTTGTCCCAGTAACTCACTCCCATACTTTTTACCATTTACTTCTATAATACTGCCATTGGCCTTTTCTTTAAAAGCCACTTGGCTTATTCCCGTTACAACTAGTGGATACATACCACCACATAATACTGTAAAAATTATAAGTAGCCCTATAGCCTTTACAAGTAGACCTTTTAAACATTTCATTCTATTTCCTCCCACATTCTCTATTCCACACTTTAAGCTACAATGCCTAACGCTACAATGATGACATCAATCAACTTTACAAAGATAAAAGGTGTAATCATACCCCCTACTCCGTAAATAAAAAGGTTACGGCAAAGTAATCTACCTGCTGATACCTCTCTATACTTAACACCTTTAAGCGCTAGTGGTATAAGTGCAATAATAACTAATGCATTATAAATAATAGCTGAAAAGATCGCACTCTCGGCACTATGCAATCCCATAATATTAAGTGCACTTAAACCTGGATAAATACTCATGAATAAAGCTGGAATAATAGCAAAATATTTGGCTAGGTCATTGGCAATACTAAAAGTCGTTAGACTACCTCGTGTCATTAAAAGTTGCTTACCTATTCGAACAATCTCAATCAGCTTTGTAGGTGATGAATCTAAATCTACCATATTACCTGCTTCTTTAGCTGCTTGTGTACCTGAATTCATGGCTACAGCAACATCTGCTTGTGCAAGAGCAGGTGCATCATTCGTTCCATCTCCTGTCATGGCAACTAAATGTCCTTTAGCCTGAAAGTTACGAATCATCTCAAGTTTCCCTTCTGGTGTTGCCTCTGCTAAAAAGTCATCTACCCCTGCCTCTGCTGCAATAGCTGCTGCTGTTAAAGGATTATCTCCTGTAATCATAATGGTTTTAATCCCCATTTTGCGTAGATCTGCAAATTTCTCCTTAACGCCTTCTTTAATAATATCTTTTAAATAAATGACGCCTAATATTTCATAATTTTTTGTAACAACGAGTGGTGTTCCACCTTGCTTAGCAATTTGCATAACCACTTCTTCACAGGCTTTACTATATAGGCTACCTTGTGCTTCTACATACTGCTTAATAGAATCTGCAGCGCCTTTACGAATTTCTGTATTTTTTAAATTGACGCCACTCATACGTGTTTTAGCTGAAAAAGGTACAAACTCAATTTTTAATTCACTTAGATTTCTTTCACGAATTCCAAATTGTTCTTTTGCTAAGACAACTACACTGCGCCCTTCTGGTGTTTCATCTGGTAAGGAAGAAAGTTGTGCCGCATCAGCTACCTCTTCTACCGTATGCCCATCTACAGGAATAAAAGCACTTGCCTGTCTATTACCTAATGTAATGGTTCCTGTTTTATCTAACATGAGAATATCTACATCTCCTGCAGCTTCTATAGCACGCCCACTCATTGCAAGTACATTAGCTTGGTTAAGTCTACTCATCCCTGCAATCCCTATAGCTGAAAGGAGTGCACCTATAGTCGTTGGTGCAAGACAAACAAGTAAGGCAATAAGCGCTGTGATTGAAGTTGGGTTCTCTATGCCTACTTGTTTTGCTGCAAAATCTGAGTAGGTATAAAGAGAAGCTGTTACTGCAATAAAAATAATAGTTAAAGCCATTAAAAAGATCTGTAGCGCAATTTCATTTGGTGTCTTTTTCCTACTTGCGCCTTCTACCATAGCAATCATTTTATCTAAAAAGCTTTCTCCTGCCTCATTGGTAACACCTACAACAATCCAATCTGAAATAACTGTAGTACCACCTGTTACTGCACTGCGATCGCCACCCGCTTCACGAATAACAGGTGCTGACTCTCCTGTAATAGCACTTTCATCTACAGATGCAGCCCCTTCTAGCACCTCACCATCGGCTGGAATTTGCTCACCTGCCTTTACTAATACTAAATCACCCTTTTTAAGATGAGCTGAAGAAATAACTGTTAAATGCTCTTTGTCTTCTATGGAAAGCATTTTATAAGCATCTACATCTTTTTTTGCCATACGTAATGCATCTGCTTGTGCTTTTCCACGCCCCTCAGCTATTGCTTCTGCAAAATTAGCAAATAATACAGTAAACCAAAGTACAATGGCTATACCTAATATGAACCCTGTTGGGGCATCCTTAATTCCAAAGAGTGCCAATACAAAAAGACCTGAGGTTAAAATGGCGGATACATAAACCAAGAACATAACTGGGTTAGCTAATTGTGTTTTGGGTGCTAACTTTATAAAAGAATCTTTAAGTGCACGGCTGATCATCTTAGAATCCACCATACCCTTTTTAGAATTTGTCTTCATTTTTAGTCCTCCTAACCTAACATTTGAAAGTACTCTGCAATAGGTCCAAGCGCAAGTGCTGGGAAGAAACTTAACGCCCCTATTAAAAGTACGACAAAAACAAGTAATCCTACGAATAATCCATTACAGGTTGAAAGTGTTCCTGACGTTACTGCAATATGCTTTTTCTTTGCTAAGCTCCCTGCTAAAGCAAGCATTGCAAACATAGGTACAAACCTTGCAAACAACATCATAATGCCTATGGATAAATTGATAAATGGGGTGTTGGCATTGAAGCCTGCAAATGCTGAACCATTATTACCTCCTGCTGATGAATAGGCATATAAAAGTTCTGAAAAACCATGAGCACCTGCATTATTTAAACTTTGAGTAACAGATGGTACCATAGCTGCTATACCACTTCCTATTAGGATGACAATAGGTGTAGCAAGACATGTAATAACAGCCATCTTCATTTCAAAAGGCTCTATTTTCTTACCTAGATATTCTGGTGTACGTCCTACCATAAGACCTGCCATAAATACGGTAAGAATTACAAAAGCAAGCATACCATATAGCCCACATCCTACACCGCCAAAAACGACTTCCCCAAGTTGCATCTGTAACATGGTCATCATGCCACCAAGTGGTGTGTAAGAATCATGCATAGAGTTAACGGATCCATTTGAAGCTGCAGTCGTGTAGGTTGCCCATATAGATGAACCTACAATTCCAAATCTTGATTCCTTACCTTCCATATTTCCACCAGCTTGTTGATAGGTAGATAAATCTACTTCCCCTACCTGTGCAAGCTGCGGTGTAGCCTGCTGTTCACTCACTCCAATAACGCCTAATGCCATGACAAGTAAAATCATCATTGCCATAAAAATGGCCCTGCCTTGCTTTTTATCCTTTACATTCCTACCAAAGGTAAAACATAAAGCAACTGGAATAAGTAATATTGCAGTCACTTCTATAAGATTAGAAAGTCCTGTTGGATTTTCAAATGGATGTGCAGAATTCACGCCAAAGAATCCTCCTCCATTTGTCCCAAGCTGTTTAATTGCAATTTGACTTGCCGCTGGTCCCATAGGCACCACTTGCTCTGTAACAGTTGCTCCCTCTTCATCTTTAATAGGTTCAACTAATTGAACTGTATCATAAGGTTTTAAGTTCTGCACAACACCTTGTGATACAAGAAGTAAAGAGGTCACTATAGATAACGGAAGTAACACATATAAAATAATCCTTGTTAAATCTACCCAAAAACTTCCAAGTCCTTCATTCTTCACTTTTAAAAAGCCTCTTATCACTGCAAACAAAACAGCTATACCCGTTGATGCAGAAACAAAATTTTGCACTGTTAAACCAAACATCTGAGTAAAATACGTCAAACTTGATTCACCGCTATAAGCTTGCCAATTGGTATTGGTGATAAAGCTTACTGCATTGTTAAAAGCTAAATGCCAACTTGTTCCTCCTAATCCCTCTGGATTTAAAGGTAATAATCCTTGTATCATATGTAAAATAAATAATAAGATAAATCCTATACCATTAAATAAGGCGACACTAAGCCCATAATGCTTCCATGTCATATCTTCCTTTTCATTAATACGCAAAAGTTTATAAATCATCTTTTCACATGGTATCAATAACTTAGATAAAAAAACATGTTCCCCATTCATAATCTTTCCTATATAATCACCTAATGGTATGGCCAAAAGCACTAATACAACTAAGTAAAGCCCATATTTTAATATTGTAAACATTCTTTTATTCACTCCTTTAAATTATCATTCCTGCTCTATTGCCTTTGCATGTATGTAGTATATTCAATCTTAAATTAAATAGGCATTAGAGAAATAAGCTTAAACATTAAAATTACATTAAAATCTCTTTACATGAGTAACCACGCTAGCATTCCACCAAACATTGCACATAGACTCACGCCACCAATCAAGCATAGGGTGTAGATCGTAAAACCTCCTACGAGAAGTATAATAGGATGTCTGCTTATCCAATGCCTAAATAATTTTTTTTTATCTATTTTCATACTCTACTCACCTCTAGATTTTTAGTAGATTGTGTTCTACCTTAATTCTAGCAGTGCGTAAATAAAATCAGGATTAAGATCTCTTTATTTAACATTAAAATCTAATTAAAATAATTAACTTACATTTTCTCATTATGAATGTATTCCTACTGACTATACTGCTGCTCTTGAACATGAACATAAACTGAGTGATTTAGCACCTTCCTATATATATGAAGAGTCTCCTGATTTTCTCTTTCTCTATTTAGGCTATACAGATATTGCTGGATACAAGCACAGTTGGATGGCACCTCACTATTTAGAAGCAGTTGCAAATGCTTCTCATTGCATTGAAAAAATTATGGAGTATCTACCAAAAAATTATAATGTCTGCATTACAGCTGATCATGGTGGTCATCATTGTACCCATAATACAGATTGTATGGAAGATATGATCATTCCTCTTATTTGTCATGGTCCCATTTTCCAACCTAATCACCTTTTAGCAAATGTAAATATCAAAGACATTGCACCAACTCTTATTCAAATTTTAAGGCTTATACCTCCTTCAGACTGGAAATGGCACTACTTATTAGATCATTAATTTTACCATTTAGAACTCTGTTTTTTTACTAATAAAATTACACAACAAAAGTTCCCACAAAAGAGTTATTTGTATAGAAATAACTCTTTTATGGGAACTTTTCATTTAAATAAATATAACAGGCATTACTGTCCTCTTTTTCTATGACTTTATCACAAAACATTTTTAATATATATTCTAAATTTTTAATATTAATTTCACATTTTAACTTGTTTATTCATTTTATATTCATAGTTTCTCTGATTATTTTAACTATCAAAGCTTTATATTCATGATTAAAATTTATATTAAACTTAATTTTTGTAACTTTACTAATAGCTTTTACTATACATTATACACAATTACAACTTCTATTTTAAGTCATTTTTTACTTCATTTTGGTTGTTTTTGAACAAAGTTTAAATTTTTTTATATTTTTTGTCTTAAAACACTTTAATACTTCTTAACTTTATGATATTATCTATACATATTAAACAGTTCTTAACTTCCACTTAACTTTTTAAGAACTGTTAACCATATTTATAAAGTGAATCAATTAATTTTTATCACTTTATTACAAGGACAGGAGAATGAATGATGACTAAATTTACTAGAGTTTTAACTTTAGCAACAGCTTCAATGCTCGTTTTATCTTCAGTAGCAGGTTGTAGTAAACCAGCAACAGATAACGGATCAACTGGTACACCTTCTACTTCAGTAGAAGCTGACCAAACAATTAACCTTGAAGGTTACCCAATCGTACCTGAGCGTATCGACTTAACTGCTTTCGCTTACGGTGAACCAGGACAAGGTAGCTGGGATGATTATCCAGTATTCAAAGAAC
This sequence comes from Holtiella tumoricola, assembly GCF_027857615.1. Taxonomy (NCBI): domain Bacteria; kingdom Bacillati; phylum Bacillota; class Clostridia; order Lachnospirales; family Cellulosilyticaceae; genus Holtiella; species Holtiella tumoricola. The sequence goes on along the minus strand of NZ_JAQIFT010000031.1, from coordinate 1,567 downwards.
TTGCTGAAAAAACAAATGTATTCGTAGATTTCGAAACAGTAAGTGGTGATGGTGCAACAGAAAAACTTAACTTAGTTTTAGCATCAAATAAACTTCCTGATATGTTCTTCTCAGGCTTAAGTTCATCAATGATTAACAAATATGCAGGAATGGGCTTATTCATGCCTTTAAATGATCTTATTGATCAATATGCACCAAACATTAGTGCTTTACTTGCTGAAAGACCAGACATCAAAAAAGCAATTACAATGCCAGATGGTAACATCTACTCTATCCCAGCTGTAAATGCAACTGCTGGTCAAGCAACAACTCAACTTTGCATTAACAAAACTTGGTTAGATAAATTAGGTTTAGAAGTACCAACAACAACAGATGAATTCTACGAAGTATTAAAAGCTTTCAAAACTCAAGATCCTAACGGAAATGGTAAAGCTGATGAAATTGGAATGTCATACGAACCAGTACCTCCATATGATGTATGGAATGGTGACACAGGTTTCAGTGGTGCATTCGGTGTTGTAACACTTACAGGAAGCATGATGCTTAATAATGATCAATCAGAACTTATCTACACTCCTGTTCAAGAAGGTTATAAAGAATACATCAAATGGACAAGTACACTTTACACAGAAGGTTTATTAGATACAGAACTTTTCACACAAGATCATAACCAATACATGGCTAAAGTAAGCTCAGATTACCTTGGAGCATACTTAACAAACGGACCAATCGCTGGTGGTGCTTGTGAATTCATCGCTATCGAACCTTTAGCAGGTCCAGATGGAACAAAATTATGGTCACAATTTGACTATAGTATCGATAAAAACCGTGCAATCATCTCTGCAACATGCTCTAACCCAGCTGCAGCAATGCGTTATATCGATTCATTCTTCGAAAAAGAACATTCTTTAAAACTTAGATATGGTAACCGTTTAGAAGCGCGTGGCGATCAATGGGAAATCATGCCTAGCGAACCAGGTGCACAAAGTGAATGTCCAAGTGCTTACGTTCCAACATTAGAAACTGTTGAAATCAAAACACAAGACCTTATTCAAACACCAGACGGTATTGCTGCTGATGAAAGACAAGCAATGTACGCTCCTTACTTAGCACCATACGTACCAAACATGAACTTAACTCCAGAAGAGTCAAAAGAACTTTCTGCACTTCAAACAGACTTACAAGACTTCGTTAACCTTAACAAAGCTAAATGGACAACAGGTCAAAACAATATTGATGCTGAATGGGATAAATATGTAGCTCAACTTAACCAAATGGGCTTAACAAGATACATGGAAATCTACAACGGCGCATACCAAAGATACTTAGGCAACTAATATCTTAAAAGGAGATGTCATATGACATCTCCTTTTTCAGACCGCTGACAAAGTTATTGTCAGCGGTTTATTTTTGTTTTTCTGCAAATACTAAGGGAGACTAAATCTAACGAGATAAGGAGTCTCCCTATGATTAACTATCGAAATAACACCCAACAAGCTATGGAACTTGTATATATAGATCAGCTGGTACCTCAAAACCATCTGTTACGTAAGATTGACCAATACAT
>NZ_JAQIFT010000030.1:0-52772 GCF_027857615.1 Holtiella tumoricola | reverse complement strand
GCCTTAGCTTCTAATGCATGATGATTTACTTGATTAAGTTGTTGTTGCATTTTCTTCTGTTCTAGTTCCATGTTAATCATGAATTGAAGTTGTGGGCTTAGGTCTTGTGGAAGTGATTGCTGTTCCTTTAATATCTGTTCCATCTTGTTAAATGCTTCTATGTATTTAAGTTTCCATATGTCGGCTTCTGCTCCTGTGAAGCCCATAACTATAAAAGTAAATCCATCACGTGTTAATAGGTATTCTTTATACTCATTTCCGTTATGGTTATATTTACCTTCTATAAAGAGATTTTTAACCCGACAATTTTGGCGGGTTAGACTTTCTATCTTATTTTCAATAGCTCTAACCACCTTGTTATGTTCTTTCCCAAATCTTTCAGCCACATAACGGCTACTTACTACTACTTGTCCGTTTTCTGTTTGTAAATGTAAGTCATTATCTACTGGTATGATTAATGTTGATGTTTGCATTTTGTTGTTCCTCCTTCTTTTTGCTTTTTTTAGCTAAAAACTTATAATCACTTAGTGCCCTATCTACAAAGCCCGCTAAGTAAAGTTTGTCATCTTGAGGAAGTAATTTAATTTTTTCCTCAAAAGTTAAATTAGAAATCATAATAAAAACTCCTTTCTTTTTAACTTGGTTAAATATTAACATAACTAAGTTAACATGTCAACGTTTTTTAACTTATTTATTTTTCATTTGACCTAGTTAATTTTCTGCTATATAATTTTAACTATAAGGAGGTGAGCATATGCTATCTGATAGATTAGACCAATTGATATCTACACTAGATATTAAAAAAGGCGATTTTGCAGAAAAAATAAATTTCACTCAAGCCTATATATCCATGATTCTTTCTGGTAAAAAAGAAAATCCTAGCGATAGATTTTACGAATCTTTAAAAAGGGAGTTTAATGTTAATCCTACATGGCTGAAACTAGGTGAAGGTGAAATGTTCTTAATTGAAGATAAAGGATTAACCCCATTAGAACGAGAACTTATAGAGAAATATAATCTTCTTGCTCTTAGTGATAGAAAAATAATCAATGAAATTGTTGATTCATTATTAATTCGTAATCAATCCTCTCAAAGCCCTAAATCCTAGGGCTTTTTTCTTGCTCTTTAATACGAATGTATGTTCGATTTGAAGTTAAAAAATAAAACTATCTTATCGATAGTCATTTTCTTCACTTACACTACTTATAACTACTAAGGTGCTATCTCATTATGTTAATGCAGTGTCTATTTTTTGCTCACACAAAAAGCTCTGCTAATAAAAGCAGAGCTGATAAATGAATAAACTTATATATTACTAATATTGTAGAGCCATTAAAGAACTCTGCTAAATGTTTTACTCCTTTCCTTTAATAGCATCTAGTACAAACCTATATATCTTTTTTAAAATTTCTTCATCCTCAATATCTTCTATGATTCTTATTATTTCCTCTTTCATTCTTGTTGTTTCCTCTTTCATTCCAACACCACCTCTTAACTTTTCTATAATTGATAATATCTATGTACTTCTGCTATCTATCCTAATCTGTACCTAATGGATTAATACAAAGTATTTTATACTCTTCATTCATACACTCATCTAATATAAATTTTATAAAGTTTTCAATGGCAATATCTTTTGTAAAACCATAATTAAGATGTTTCCCATCTTTTGTCCATTCACACATACATGCTATTACATCTTCCTCTACTAAATTACTGCTCTCTAATACAAAATATCTAACTTCTTTTGCATTATTATATACGACACCTACATAATAAGCTTCTAGTGTTGCTTCTGGAATTGGCATAGACATTACTAACACTTTAGTATCTTCTCTCTCTTCTTTTATCACTTGTGGCATATAAACAGTTGGTTTCTCTGCCACTTTTCGTTGAGCTCTTTCCCATAAAAAATTAATAAATCTATACACGTCAGTATCAGACCCAGTACATACCTTTTCTAAAAATAATTTTGTATTAGTAAAAATGTAATTAGGTAATATTTTGTGTGCTAACCAATATCTTGATGATCTTTCTCTTAATGTTTTCATCAAATTTACTCCTTTATAATAAATTTATTAATTTTTCTTTATCTCACTATAAAATAATCCTTACTATTACCCTTTATCACCATCTTTTATTCTCTCTTGAAAACGAAGAGATTGCTCCTGGTTCATGATTTCTGTTTCTAAACTCTTCAGCAATAAAATCAATAAAATGTTCTAACTCAATATTATTTGTAAATCTATAATTTATGTGATGACATTCCTTTGTCCATTCACATAAATTAGCTATTGCATCATCAGGCTTTGTCATACTATTTTCTAGTACAAAATATCTCACTTCATTTTCATTATTATAAGTAATTCCTACATAGAACACTTCTAACCCTACCTTTGGAGTAGGCATTGTTAATACTAATACACTAAAATCTCTATACTCTCTTTTAACTACCTGTGGTATATAAGGTGACTCACAATACCCTGTTTCCATCTGACATGTTTCCCATAATGATTTAATCATAGTACATATCTGCTTATCTGAGCCTATCCTCACCATTCTTAAAAATAAATCAGTATTATTAAATATGTATCTAGGTAATGTTTTATGTGGTAACCAATACCTTGCTGATCCTACAATCAAATCCTTCATTTCATTCTCCTCTTCATACAAATTTATCTATAGCGCCCTATCAATAGAACATTTGTTCGATTTATAAATCAATAATATTATATTATTGTTACGACGTCAATACATTTTTTTATAACTGTATATTTTTGTTGCTTTTAAAATTCTTTTTCACTATAATAAATTCAAAGAAAGGATGATTTTATTATGAATACATTAGGTGAACGTCTTTATGCATTACGTAAAGGTGTAAAATTGAGTCAAGAAGAATTAATAACTATCTTTAATAAACGTTTTAATACTATTATTAATAGAACTATGATTTCTAAATGGGAAAACAATAAAGAATATCCTAGATCTGATTTCATAAAATATCTTAGTGAGTTTTTTGATGTATCCATGGATTACTTGACTTGTCGTAGTCCATATAAAAATGTAATAGAAGAAGTTTCTTGTGATTCCTCTCTTCAAACTCAACTCCAAGAACTAGGACTATTCCCTATTAATGAAACTGTACGAATTCCTATTCTCGGGGAAATTAAGGCTGGTTATAATGCTTGTGCAAATAATGAATTGCTTGGTTATGAGTATATTGAAAAAAACAGCATATTAGGAAAGTCAAATTGTTTTTTCTTAAAAATTAAAGGTGATAGTATGTACCCTATGTTTTTAGAAAATGACTTAGTACTTATTGAGCCTATGTCAGATGTTCCTACAGGTTCTATTGCTGCAGTTCTTGTAGATAATGAAGAAAGTACTTTAAAGCGCATTATAAAAAGTCCTGATGCTATTATACTTCAACCTCTTAATACTGCTTATGAATCTAGAGTCTTTACAGGACACGAATTAAATACATTAAAAATACTAGGTAAAGCTATCCAATCTATTAGAAAGTTTTAAAATTATTTCCAATACAAAAGACCTAGTGCTACTAACACTAAGCCTTTTGTATAAATCAGTGAATAAGATATCTTATCAACAAATCTAATATCTTATTCACCCTATTATTTCAATAAAGGAGTTGATATTTATGTCAATGGACAAAAGAGGCGATACATGGCGTTTCCGTATCCGAAAAGATGGTAAGACCTATACTAAAACATTTAAAGGAACAGAAAAACAAGCTAAAAAGGCTCATGACCTCTTTAGACTTGAAATAGAAAGGGGTGAAATTGGAACAGATGAAAATATGAGAATGGATGAATTATGTGCTTTAGTTTATAAAGACTATGTACTTCCTAATTGCAAGGCTAGTACACAACGGATATACAAACAAAATTATAATGCTTATATTCTTCCTGCTCTTGGTTCTATGAAGGTATCTTCTATTAAACCTATACATATTCAGCAATTAGTAAATAATATGGCTAAAACTTTAAAACCTAATACTATAGGGAATTGTATGGGATGCTTAGGAAAAACATTTTCACTAGCTGAAAAATGGGAGTTGATTAAAGACTCACCTTATAAGCATATTGAACTACCTAAACCAGCTAAAACAAATCATGCTGAACTACTTTCTATAGAGGAAATAAAAATACTTTTAGATCACTACTCTAAAGAAAGTAACTTACTACATAAAACTGCTTTCTACTTAGCTATAGGTTGTGGACTTAGAAATAGTGAAATAAGAGCCTTAACTATAGACGATATAGATTTTGAAAATGGCGTACTAACTATTAATAAACAACTAGCAGAAATAAGAAATGAGCTAGGCGAAATAGTGGAAGGTATCAGCTCCCCTAAAACGCCTAGCTCAATTAGAAAAATTTATATTCCCATGTTTATTATAGATATCTTAAAAGATTATATCAATAGTTTACCATTTATTCCACCTAGCAAACAAATCTTTTGGTCGTTAGCTACTGGCAAACCAATTAGTAAACATTGTCTATCTAAACGTTTTAGATATGTCTGTGAATCAATAGGCATTACTCCTATTCGCTTCCATGACCTTAGACACTTACAAGCTACACTACTAATGCATAGCAATATAAATGTACAAGCTATAAGTAAACGTCTTGGTCATAGTGATACACAAACTACCCTTCGAGTTTATACCCATTCTTTAGATGCAGTGGACAAAGAAGTGGCAACTAGTATTGATACCACTTTTAAGGAACTTTCTAATTAGAATTTGTCCAAAATTTGTCCAAGCACTCTTTTAGTCCAATTTTAAAACTATAAAACCATTGAAAATATTAACTTTCTTTAATAAGATATGCAATTGTTTCAACATGGTGTGTATGTGGGAACATATCTACACAGCATACTTTTTGTACTTTATAACCTGCTTCTTCAAATACAGGTAAGTCACGTGCTAAACTTGTTGGCTTACAAGAGATATAAAGTAACTCTTTTGCATCAAATCCAATAATTTTATCAATTGCTTTTGGATGAATACCTTCTCTTGGTGGATCAAGCACAATAAGCTCTGGCTTAACATGAAGATTCCCTACTTCTTTAAGTACATCACCCGCTACAAAGTTACAGTTTGTAAGTCCATTAAGTTTTGCATTTTGTTTTGCTTTTTCTACTGCTTCTTCTACAATTTCAATACCGTATACTTCCTTAGCACGTGTAGCCATAATTTGCGCAATTGTACCTGTTCCAGAGTAAAGGTCAAATACTACTTTGTTTGCAATATCTTCAGGCATATCTAAAGCTGTTTTATAAAGCTTTTCCGCCCCTTTAGTATTTGTTTGGAAGAATGAGAATGGAGAAATATTAAAGTTTAACCCTAAAATATTCTCTGTAAAGTAGTCTTGTCCATATACAAGTTTTACACCTTCTGGTTTTACGGCATCTGCTAGCGTATCAGATGTTGTATGAAGGATACCTGCAATCTTGCCTTTTGTACCCATTTCTACTAAATAATTCGCAAGTTGTGTAAAGTCAAACTCACGCTGTGTTGTCGTTACAATGTTGATGAGTAACTCACCTGTTGTTTCTGAACGACGTACAATGAGGTAACGGAGGTAACCTTCATGTATTTTCTTTTTGTAGAATGGAAGTCCCATAGATTGTACATAACGTAATACAAAACGTAAAATCATACTAAAATCTTCATGTACGATTTGGCAACCATCTACTGTAATGATATCAAATGTACTATTTTTACGGTGCATACCAAGGCACATTGGACCGTCTTTACATGCATCACCAAATGAGAATTCCATTTTATTACGATATGCCCACTCCATTGGACTTGCTAAAATCCCCATATCCTCAAAATCCGTTACACCTGCACCTTTTAATAAATCCATTACTAAACCATGTTTATGCTCAAGTTGAGATTCATAAGGTACTTGTTGCATTGCACACCCACCACATGTACCAAAGTACTCACATTTTGGTTGAATGAAGTGCTCTGGTTGTTCATGCCAAGCAACAGCTTTTCCAAGCCATTCGCCTTTACGTTTCTTTTGAAGACGTACACTTACCTTTTGTCCTGGAAAAGTATCCGGCACACATACTGGAACATTTTCTTCTATATACATAAATCCTTTATTAGGGAATTTAACTTTTTCAATTATACCGTCTACGATTTCATTCTTTTTAGCCATAAGAACTCCTTTAATATATGCGAATTTTAGATATAAACCTTATTTATTGTTACATATTGACACTTGTTTTTCAAGTAGTTTGAAGCAAGTCTAGTTAATATATTGAAATTTAGACTACTTATCAAGTATAATAAATTGTAGACTTTAGATTATTCAATACAGGGGGAATGCAAGTGATATTAGATCCAAAAGCCCAGTTAGAGATTGCAAACAGTGTCTCTCAATATCATGATATTATTTTAAAAGACATCAATTCTATTGTACGTCTTGTCGATTCAGAAGGAAAAGTATATACTTCTGCTCTTTCAAAATGGGAAAAAAACGACATTATTTTTGCCGCACCGATAGAACGCTGTGACTTTGTTATTTTCCCTTTACCTATTGATTTAGAAATATGTTTTATTACAAAGCAAACTGTTTTTGTAGCAAATATTCATGTGACAACACGTCAGCCTGTAAATGGTAAATTACTGTATAAAGGTTATTTAACTAGCCCCCTTGTAAAAAAACAACAACGGGCACATTACCGACTTACTACACTTTTTCACGTAAAGTATCGCCTTATACCACGTGAAGATCAACGAGTAGACAATGAACAACTTTTAAATTTAAATGAAGGTACTACTGTGAACATTAGTGCAGGAGGCATGTGCCTACTTACTAAGTATCAGCTCCAACCAAAAGATTGTGTTGAAATCACCTTCCAATTCTTGGATCATGAATTTAATATTCAAGGGGAAGTCTTAGAACAAGGTGAAAGAAATACAACAGGTAATTACACACATCGTATACGCTTTATCAACTTAGATGCACGCAAAGAAAATTTACTTTCTAAATTGATTTTTGAGAAGCAACGTTTACTTGTAAAGTCCAATAACCAACCACTTTTTAAGAAGTAAGGCGTATTTTACGTTTTACTTCTTTTTTCTATATAAAAACTCCTAAAATAAAACATTATCTATATGCTTTATTTTAGGAGTTCTTCTATCATTTCCATAATCTCATATTCTAATACTGAATTAAACCCATCCTCATAAAGCTGCTGGAAATGATTTTTGAGTTCATGTAGTTTAAGAAAATAGTTCCATTCCCATTCACCCTCTTTATAGGTTCTAAGAAGTTCTTGCTTTTCTTGTCTTGCACGCTCTAGTGTAATATCCCCTTTTTCATATTGTTGATATAGACTACGTGCGCCAATGTAATAACATTGCTTATAAGCTGGAAGGCCCATAGGTAAAGGGGCATTTTCTTTTGCTAATTTATCAAGTTCTTTATCCATAGCCTGTGCTCCTTTTGTTTAAAATCTTTATATTTAGGGTAACAGATACGCTTATGAATTACAAGTCTTCTCGTATCGTACCTCCTAAAAATATTTTCTACATTTTATTAATGTAACTCTTTAGCATCTTTGTGCTTATACATATTAGTAATTAAAAAAATATTTATAAATTTGAAGTGCTAGGAGTTTGATTATGAAAAAAATCTATCTGCAACTTAAATGGATCTTTGCCTATACAAAATCTATTATATGGTTTTTGATTCCCAATATTTGTATAAGTGGCATCCTTGCTGGCATAGGTGTCTATACTGCTATTTTATCCAAATCTCTTATCGATTCGGCTACTAGTGGTAACCTTGATTTAGTAGTTAAATATCTCGTTTTTATGGGAAGCTTATTTTTGGTAGATATTGTACTGTCATCTATTTTATCTCTAAGTTCTACATACTGCTCGACAAAATTTCAAAATCAAATCCAAAAAGATGTTTTCCAACACGTGATTTATGCTAAATGGTTAGAACATCATAAGTATCATAGTGTTAACTTTCTTACTCGTATAAATAATGATGTAGCCACAATCACTAACTTAGTAACATCTACATTAGTAAAAGTTATTTCTTTAAGCATTACATTTATTACTTCATTCTATACTTTAATTTACCTTGATGCGACCATTGCAATCTTATCTGTTCTTATTGCACCTATATTCTTAGTTATAAGTATCCTATTCGCCAAGAAGCTTAAGGTGACTTATAATGAAATCCAAGACCAGGCTATTAAGTATAATTCATTTATTCAAGAAGCACTCCAAAATATTATGATTGTAAAAGCTTTCTGTACTGAAACTAAAAGTCTTTCACTTCTAGATGCACTTCAAAAACGTAAATTAGAGCTTAATCTTAAAGCAAACTCTCTTAACTTACGTTCTAGTACTGCACTCTTATTCTGCTCTTATCTCACATACTTTATTATTTTAAGTATAGGTGGTATTAAATTAGCCAAAGGTCTTATTACATTTGGAAGTCTCACTGCACTTTTTCAACTTTTTAATAATATTCAAGAACCTTTATCTGAGTTAGCTTATATGGTACCCGGTATTATTAAAAGTTTTGCCTCTATAGAAAGGCTTATGGAGATTGAAGATATGAATTTAGAAGAATCTATTCCATCTGTTCTATCCATTCAGTCTATACCGCTTACTATTCACTTTGACCATGTTTCTTTTAGTTATATGGATGAAAGACCGATTTTATCAGATATTACATTAGAAATTCATTCTGGTGAAACCGTTGGATTAATAGGTACATCTGGAAGTGGAAAGACTACACTTATCCGATTACTGCTTGCTCTTGCAACACCTACATCAGGTTCCATTTTAATTTCAGCTGGTCACTCTACAGAGTCTATTGCTTCAATCCATCGCGAACTTATCTCTTATGTACCTCAAGGAAATACACTTTTTTCCGGAACTTTAAAAGATAATATTTGCTATGGCTATAGAAATGCTACATTACTTGAAATTGAAGAAGCCTGTCGCTTAGCATGTGCATGGGACTTTATAGAGCAATTAGATAATCAGTTAGATACTGTGATAGGTGAAAAAGGAATAGGACTTTCAGAAGGGCAGGCCCAACGAATTGCCATAGCTCGTGCATTTCTTCGTATTAGACCCATTCTTATTTTAGATGAAGCAACCTCATCATTAGATATGGACACCGAAATGCATATATTAAATGGTCTTAAACAACTTCATCAACAGCCTATATGCATTATTATAACTCATAGACCCTCTGCCCTTTCTTTATGCCATCGCGTCTATAAATTAGAAAATCATAAGCTTAATCAAGTTGATTAACAAGATGCTCTACGAGTTGAATTTCCTCTTCTATAGAAACATGGTCCTGGGGTCTTATTATTCTATAAATAGGTATTTTTTGAGCGACACTTATACAGTGCTTGAAATAGTCCGGATTTATACCCATATATTCTTTAAAGTCAATATTATAAATATTTTGATAGAGTGCATTTATTTTCTCACTACCTCTAAGATATTGTTTTTCTACATGTTCAACCTGCCCTAATGTAATTTCGCAAATGCCTTGTAAAGGTACTGATTGATTTACAAACTGGTCTTTTACAGGGATCAAATATTTCATACGGCTTCCTTCTCCTATTTGCTGATAATGGTCTCTGTTATAGCCTAAGTTTTTCATAGCATCTTCACATAATTTTTGTTGAGGATATCCTGATTCAACTTCAGGATATCCATTTTTAACCAGTACAGATAAATCATCTGTTACAAATCCATAACCTTTTAATCTTAAGGCGGATGTAAGTGTAGATTTCCCAGCTCCACTTTTCCCCGTAAAAATCATTCCTTTATTGTTAATACAAACTGTACCGCCATGAATTACTAGTCTATTTTTCTGAAATAGAATGAATCCTAAGCAAGTTCCTAATAAGTAAAGCCTGATTCGCTCTTCTTTTCCATCTTGACATTTATCTATAATAATTTGAGTACCATCTACTATAATAAAAGTTGCTAGTGCCTTAATGTGAAACCATATTTTTTGAGGTGTGTATTGAGCCATTTTACCTCTAGCTATAGTTTGCTTAATCTCTTCATCTACTAAGCCATAATGAATTTCACAATCTACTGTTTTTAAATCCTGTGAATCAGCACAGATAAGCTCAGGTAGAAGAACATCCGATTTTATCGTTAGTCCATAAACCGTATAAAAGTTATTCATTAACCATCACCTACTTCACTATCTTATTTATTATATCCACTTATAAATAATTAAGGGCTGTTATATAACAGCCCTTTTAGGGAAGATTAACCACTAATAGGAGGCTCTACTGGGAACTCATTATCATGCCCACCTGATCCATGGTTACAGTGGCAATGACAATGACCATGTCCGTGATTTTTACTCTTAAAGAATGTGATGGGTAAATTATCTGTAGTATTTTGTACACCGATTGTTGCTAATTCTGGTTTAATCCATACTTTTTTCATAATATCACCTCCTCTCTGTAAGATAATGTGATAAGAAGCACTTGTCTTATCTCTATATAGTATGCAATTTAAGGCAAATAGGCGTATTTATTAGTATAATTTTCTCTTATCAAAGGAGTCCAAGTTGTTTAAGTAAATAATTTCTTTTTTTCACTTGCTGTATGCCATAGCATGCAAACTTTAACTTTGCTTCATTACTATAACGTTTATGATAAATAGCTCGATATAAATGATGTATCCATGCTATAGGTAACAATAAAGATGATTTTTTAAGATACGCATACTGTTCTAAAGGAATCAAATGTTCTTTTTTAGGGAAAAGAATATTAAGATATCTCTGTTCGGATATAAAAGCTATATTTTCGTGTCCATATACCCCCGCTTCTAATAAATTTTCAATAAGGGCGTCTACTATTTGTATGGATGAAGTACCTAACCTTTCTATATCTATAATTTTCTCCATTTTAAATAGTTTTTGGTACACTCCAAAAATAGCTGATACAAACTTTTCTAGATGCCATTGCTCTACTTGATTACAGAAAACCTCCCACTGAATATCATTTTTATGTGCTTCAACTATTAAAGCTAAATCGGCTATTTGCCTTATTCCAAATCCACTTTCCACCATATGAGTCGCCATATGAGTACATAAATGAAATACTTGATCCTCTAAGCCTAAACATAGTGTTTTTACACCTTCTATTTCCGTTTCTAAAGTATTTGCCCATAATCCTCCTTCTATATTATTAACTTTTTTGAAAAGAGTATTATGTTTAAGTGTCCAATGGATTTCAATAGGTAGAGAATCTGGTCCGGTGTAAACGATATGAATAGGTGTAGCATGATTCACATTATACCCTGCATTTTTAAGCAGCTCATCTATCCTATTTAAATCTTCTGCATGTACGAGTAAATCTGCATCAGACATTGTTCTTTGCTCTGGTCTTGGATAATATTGTCGTAAAATAAGCCCTTTGAGAATAATTACCGGAATAGAAGCTTCATTAAACATCTTGAGTATTTGAGCAACTTGCTTAATATGAATATGTTGAGTAACTCCTGTAATAAACGTATTCTTTTTCCAAGTTTCTAGTAATTCTTTAGGTAGGTCTTCTCTATAAGGTAGTTGTTGAATAGTCGTATAAAGAAGCCCTTCAATCTGGTGTGCTTGAGCATACTTATACACTTGTTCCCAATTAATTGGTTGAGCTAATACAGTGTTTCCTTCTTGATTTTTAATAGCTATAGATAATAATTGAATAAGTTGTCGATAGCTTTGTGTATTCACTACTTCACCTCTTTTTCTAAAGAATCAATTTCTAAAGCATTTCTCAAATAAGCTAAGCTTTTGTTTTTTTCATTTTCTAATAACTTTTGTGCCCTTTCAAAATCTATATCATAAGTATGCTCTAGTTGATTCAATACATTATTAGAATTGATTGAACGATTTGTCAGATCTGTAAGACTTAATAAATTATGAATTCTAGCATCCTTATTCCCTTCAAAAGTAAAAAAAGGTTTATTAAATAAAATAGAAAATACTGTTCCATGAAAAGATGATGTAAGTACTATCTTCGCATTCTTGAGGACTGTTAAAAATTCAATAGGTCCTACATCATATTGCTTTTTAAAAGGCGTTAAGACATCATATTGATTAGAAAAATTAGTTATAACGATCGGCATCTTAAAATATCTTGAAAAGAACTTTGCAAGAGAAATTATTTGTGGATTCGCATAAAGTGTATATAGGAGAATATAATCTTTATTTTTATATTTCTCATTTTTATATTTCTTATCTTGCAAAAGATATTCCCAATCAGCTGGTGTAAGTAATAAGGTAGGATCTAATACAATAGGTACCTCTTTATGAGATAATTCTTGAACGATTTGTTGGGATTTCAACTCCCTAACAGATAAACTATCAAAAGATGCTAAGTAATCAGCTATTCTTGTGCGCATTTCTTCATTAGGTATCTTACCTATGGGACCAAAACTTGGTGCATAAGAAATTTTTTTACCTTTTTTCACAAAAGGTAAATAGTAAGACCAATCAAAATCTACAGGATTAGGATTCCAAATTTGATCACTACCACAGATATAATAATCATAATTAAAAGATTCATTCTGTAGATCATCTAAGGATAGATAGATCTGTGAGGTTGTTTTTAATTGCTCAGTGATAAACTGATTAAATCTATTATATTTTTGTTTTAAGGCAAAATAATACAGAGCATGAGTTAAATTTTTCAAACAATATTTTAGGCCTTTTCGTTTTGTAAAAACTGTATATAGATCTTTTTGACGTTCTGTTCTTAAATTTATAATTTCACAGTTACCTACTAATTGAGTGAGAAGAGTCTGTAAAGCATAAGCTTGTAAGACTGATCCATAATTATGAGAAGCGTGAAAGGTTATAACTGCAGCTTTTTTCATATTCTTTTCACCGCCTTTAAGAGATTACTTTTAGTATATATTTTCCTTATTTATGATACTCTTTATCTCTCTATTTGTTACATAAAAAGATACCTTAGATAAATGTCATATTTCATCTAAGGTATCTTTTACATTTTTACGCTACTTCTTTATTTTAGGGATAGTACCTAAAGAAGGTAATTGAGTATAAGCTTCTAAGCGTTTTTCATCTTTTATCCTATTATCAAATATTGCATAAATTAACAAAGCCAGTACTGTTAAAATACCTCCTGCCAATGCACCTAGCTCTGTATTCACTATCATATTGGGCGTAATAGGATACATTGCAACTTCTGCATTATCAATAATCTTTACATTTCCTATCCCTATCATTTTTGTTAGTTCACTTGGAGCAACTTCACCTATAGTATTAGCAATCATTGCAGCTTCGTGTGGATCACTACTTTGTATCTTTATTTTAATCAATCCTGTGTCTGCTACAGAGCTTATTTTCATCATATGTTTAATATCGCTTCTAGTATATTCTTGATTTAAAGACTCAATTGCCTTATCTATAAACATGTTACTTTGTAGAACTTGTATATATGTTGGTGCTATTTGTTTGGAGATATTAAGATCACTAGAATTCATATCTGTTCCACTGCTAACATATAGCATAATATGAGATTCATAAATTGGCGGAATAAAAGCTTTTGTTCCTATATACGTTAGGCTTCCACCTATTAAAAGACCTAATAGAATAAAACCTATTTTTCGCCAAATGAAATTCAAAATTTCTAGTAGCGTCAGCCTTGTAGGATTTTCCTCTTCTATCAACTGTTTATCTGATATAGCATTCATACTATTCCTCCTCACTACCTATCTTTATATTTTTACTCGCTCTACTAAATGAGAAATTTTTATGACTGGGTACATCCACTTCATTAATAATTGTTCCTAGTATCTTCGTATCCATTTTTTGTAACTTTTCTACCACTTCTTCAATACTTTGATAACTGGTTTGATTTTGTTTACCAACTATGATTACTCCAGATGCTTTAGTCGCCCATATCACACCATCAACGGCATAGTCAAGAGCAGGTGTATCTATAAAAATATACATATATTGATAACTCAGTGTTCTTAGTACTTGATTTAATTCATGGGAGTTTAAAAGTTCAAGAGTATTAGAAGGAATATACCCGGTGCTAATAAAGTTTAAGTTTGGATAAGAGGTTGCTTTTATTACATCCTGTAATGCAACTTCATTATTTAGTAAATTGGATAATCCTACCGAGGTATCTTGATTAAAAAGAGTAGATAACATAGATTCTCTAAAATTTCCATCAATTATAATTACTTTTTTACCTGCTTCTGCAAAGGTTATTGCAAGATTCATACAGGTTGTTGTTTTACCTTCTTGAGGATTTGCACTACATATAACAATTTTTTTACCTAATTCTTCTACTAATAGATGTTGAATATTCATCATTACCATTTTATAAGCTTCCTTAATTTCGTCTTCCGTATTAGGTTGCAAAATGGCATATTGGTTTGACTTTTTCATTATACCCCTCCTTATATCAACTTTATTATGACGTTTTAATAATGGACAGTGTCGTTCTAAAAAATCCAGTGTGGCTTTAATAACTGTTTTAATTTCTGTTCTATAAGTTAAAATGAGTAAAGTAAATAAGACGAAATGGATAAAGTATTTATAGGGATATTCTGCAGATATATTAATCGCTTGAGCTATTAATAATAGAGTACTATAAGAAATTTTCATATAAGATACATTGACAATTATATAACGCCTAGAATCTATCATTCTATAAAATGCAACAATCATATAGCTTATACAGGTAGATATAATTGCTCCATATACATTCCATATAGGAATGAGACAAAAGTTGAGTATAAGATTGATTAAAGCACCTACTAAAGTACTATAAAAAACTTTACTACTCGCCTTTGCAGCAGTATATATAGAACCAAAAAAATTTTGAATGCTAGAAAATAATATAGCCACTATTAGAAGGGGGACATATTTCCACGCTTCAAAAAAACTACTTGTAAAAAGAATTTTTGCAAGTGGCTTGATAAATATAATTAAACAAGCTGCTGCTATAAAAATTAATGCTGTGTATTTATGAAATATATCACTACAATAGACACTACTATTTTCATCTTTATTTTCATATCTCTTTATAATAGAGATTTGCCATGCTTGAATGAATATATTGACAAAAACATCTAAAATACCAGAAATCTTATAGGCTATTGCATACATACCACTCATTGCTACACCACAAATAGCACCTATAATATAACGATCTGATAAACTCATTATCCACCATGATATTTTACTAGGAACAAGTGGTAAAGAATAACGGATCATTTCATACGTAAGAGCTCTATCTTTTTTTCCTATTTTATAATACTTAACCAGTTTTCCTCCGATTGTAAGAAACACTAAAGATATAATATTGGATATAACAATAGCAAGCATATAACCTAATACGCCCATCTTAAAAACAAGTAAAAATAAAGCATTAAAAACAAGTAATGTACTTGCAGAAAGTATACCTTCTATTGCAAATAGAAAGACTTTGTCATTAGCTTTACAAAATTGAGAAAAAATTTCCTGTGCCGCACTAAAAAAATATAATATAGGTAAAAAGAAATAATATGGACTCAAGTTCATAAATGTTACAATTCCTCCAGTAAGCCCTCCTACTAACACCGTTGAAAGAAATAAAATTTTTATTGCAGTTCGAAAGATACTGCCTCTTTCATAGTTTTTATCCATAGCAAAGCGCATAACACTACTGGAGATTTGTATGGTAAATAAAGGCATACAAAATAAAACTGTAGATTGTATTAAGTCAGAAAGTCCATATTCTTCTGCAGTTAATGCATAGGCATAAAGTGGTGTAAGAATAACATAAATTAAGCGTGAACCAATATTGGCAATTCCAAAATATAATGTATTTTTAAACAAACCATAGTCCGACTCCATTTTGTGCTCACGCTCCTCTAGTTGTTATTTTATGTTTTGTATGATGGCTATTTAAATATTCTTGATAACTTACTGCAAATAAAATAACATAATCAATCAAAAATTTATCTCTATGTCTAAGTGCTGTTCCTGCATTACTTACTCCCCATGCAAAAAGTGCCATTCCTATAACGCATATAAGGATAAGTGCAAAAATAAGGTTTTTATTTTTACTGTGCATTCTTTGAAACAATACTTGGAATCCCATATATAAAGAAGTTAAATAAAATAAAGCACTAAATAAAAAGGCAATCATATCATTTATTCCTCTCCACATCCAAGGTAATGGAGATGCAATAAAATAGAACATTCTAATAGGAGAATATAAAATAAGTTCACCTAGAGAATCTATGTTGGCTCCCCCTATATAGTCGTATCCTGAGCCACCACCACCAGCATCTACAACTTTACGTGTAATATCATCAAGTGAATTCACATTGTCTACATAGGAAAAAAAAGTGTTGCCATAATGATTAAATAAATAGAAAAACCCTAGAAAGAATAATAGGCTGAATAGGAAGGTTTTAAAGCTGAGTTGATATTTTTGGCCTCGTGTATCATATAAAATATAAATCAGCACATAGCCAACAGCATTTGTAATACCGCCAGAATGATACATTGCTGCTAATAGTGAGAGAAGGACTGCTAAAATAAACGCACTATTTTTATGGTGTTTCCACCACTCTACGAAAAAGTACATAGAACATGTTAAAAGAAAAATAATTATGGATTCACGTAGTAGGATGACAGAAAGGATCGCATAATTAGGTAAGAATGCAGTAATATAGAACACAGTGTGACGAATTTTTTTGTCCAGGTCAAGTTTCTTTAATATTAACCATATAATATACAGCGTCAATATAGAGAGGACCAAGTTAAGATATTGGAGATAAATTCTATGCTCCCCAAAGTACCTATAGAAGAGTCCAAAAGTTTTGGCAGTCATACTTACATCACCACCATTTAATGCATAGCATAAAGATTCCCTTTGAAAGAGTTCTGAATCTAATCCACTATTAGGGAGTACGAAAATGTTTCTACCATATAAATCAAAAATCAATAGACTTATTCTAAACAAGTATGAACCAATCATAGTAAGTACAAATTTGTTATCTTTTTCTTGTATAATAGTGATAAGAAATACAAGAGAGGCTATACCTATCATTCCCCAACACAGTCCAGTAGAATCTATTTGAATAGGATTACTTTGTATAAATCTTAATATCACTAATTCCGCTAGAATGGTTACGAAATAGGCTAACATGATATATGCTCCCATTTATCCAAATAGTAGTTTTGTAGCCAAGGTACTGTTTGATCGATATTATAACCAGCATCTATAATTATTTGAGAGGTATCTTTTCTTTCAAAGTACTTATACTGAAGAATTTTTTCTCCCCAATACTCAGCAGATTGTTCTAAAGAAATAAATTGACAATTTTTTGTAATACTTGTTTCTTGTGCAATGCCTTCTGATAAGATACATGGTAAACCTGCTGCTTGTGCCTCTATGCAAGCTACTGGTACACCCTCTAAAAGAGATGGAAATACAAAGACATCTATTACTTGCAAAAACTCTGATACATTATTTCTAACTCCTGTTAAGGTAACTGCATCTTCAAGATGATACTTCTTTACTCTTTCTATTATTTGTTTTTTTAATATGCCATCCCCAACTAAAATTAAAGTCGTTTCTGGGTCTTTCATATGAATATATCTAAAAATCTCCAATAAAAACAATTGATTTTTTTGGTTATCCATTCGTGCTACATTTCCTATCGTATACTTTCCGTAAAGACCTAATTTCTTTTTCATTTCAACGGCTTCATCTGGATTATATCTAAAGGCTTGAGCATCAATCGCATTATTTAATATAATAACTTTCCTATCCTCTTTACCAAAAAACTCTTCCTTTGCTTGTGCTCCACAAGCAAAATTATCTGTTATATAAGGCTTTGATAACTTTTTAAGTAACTTTTCAACACATGTTTTAATTTTAGTTTTTACAATAAAGGTTAAAGACATAGACTTTGAAGAAATAGATTTTCCACTATGCGCATGTAGAATGATTACGGGAACATGATGCCTGTAAGCTTCTTTATAGACAAAATATCCAATTTCTCCCATATGTCCATGGATAACCTTATATTCTGGATGTTCTACAAAAAAGGTTTTAACTGCTTTTATATATTTTAAATAATAGCGTACTTTTAACGGTGGTAAACGATAGATTTTCCCACCTAGGCTTTCAATTTCATCATCATATTGTCCTTTTTCAGTATGATAGACCATAAAATCAAATTGAACCTTATTTCTATCTATTTTTCGATATAAGTTCATAACCATTGTCTCTGAACCACCACGGTCCATGATAGTAAAAAGATTTAATATTCTAATAGGTTTTGATATTTCCATCATTAAATCTCCTCCTATGGAAGTCTAACTCTCTTTCTTAAAAATTCAATGCACTCTAGCATGATGACAAGAAGCATTGTCTTTTGATATTTGCACAGGTAGAAAAATATTTTCCACTTAAAAGGTAAATAAGTAAATTCAAGCTTTTCATAGGCATTTTTATATCTTTTAGTATTCAGTATTTCTTTAAGGCGTGTAGCCTTTTGATTCATTGTCTTATGCTTAGCTTTAAGTTCATTTAGTCCTAACCCAATCATTCCTAGAGCAACCCTGTTATAAAATGCTTCAAAATAGCTAGGTTCTAAGTTTTCTTCTTCAATTGCTCTTGCTAATAGATCATAGAGATTTTGCCATTTTTCAAAAAGTGTAGCATTATATGATGAGGTAATAGAGGATTCATTTGTTTTCCGATAATGATAGAGAGGTTGATCTATATACACAAATTTTCTACATTTTTTATAAAACATAATTTGGTATAATGCATCTTCTGTTCCTATTACCTTATTATCTACAAATCTTAAGTCTCGGAGAAGAGTACTTCTAAATAATTGCATACATGCGGAAACTATCAAATCTCCATCTTGTGGTTTTGCTAACTCTTCTCCAACGAGACCAAAAAGTTTTCTACGTATTTGAGATTGAATAGCTTGCTCATTCCAACTTATGTATGCCTTGTCAAAAATGTGATTAATTGTAGAATGATTTTTAAATTCTTTTATATAAGAACACATTACACAATCTGCATTTTCCTTTGTAGCTATTTGATAAAGCTGTTCACATAGTATAGTATCAATCCAATCATCGCTATCTACAAAGAGAACATACTGACCTTTTACTTGATCTAGTGCTGTATTTCTAGCAGCAGACAACCCCCCATTTTTCTGTGTAATTACTTGAATACGTCCATCCTTTTGTGCATACTTATTAAGCACTTCTAAGCTTCTATCCAAGCTTCCATCATTTACACAAATAATTTCTAACTCATAAAGACTTTGATTTACTAAACTTTCAAGACATGTCTCTAGATATTTCTCTGTATTGTACACAGGGACAATAATACTAATTAAAGGATTCTTCTTCATCATATAGAACCTCCTTATAAATTTTTTCTAATTCATTTGCAACCTTCTCCTGTGTAAAGTCTTGAATTCTATTTAAATTATTCTGTCCCATATGCTCTATTAAGCCCTTATTAAATCTAAGTGTAACAAGTGCTTTATAAAAGGCCTCTATACTCTCAGGAGGACATAGATAGCCTCCCTCTCCCTCTGTAATCAAATCTACATTACCTCGTATTTTTGAACAAATTATAGGCAATCCCCCAGCCATGGCTTCCATTAAAGACACTGGTAATCCCTCATGAAAAGAAGGAAAAATAAACAAATCTGCAACTTTAATAATTTGAGGTATATCACGTCTATATCCAGCAAGCAGAACCTGGTTTGAAACGCCTAGAGACAATGCTACTGCTTCAAGATGTTGTTTAAGTGATCCCTCCCCACATATTAAATAGTACCAGTTAAGATCCTTCATTTTAGCAAGTGCCCTAAGTACTATCTCATGATTTTTATTTTTATTAAGCTCTCCAATGGATAAAATGAGAAATGCATCTTCCGGTATCTCAAGTTCTTGTCTTTTTTGTATCAGATTAACCTGTTGATTACTGATTTTGTTTATATCTAGACCAACTCCATGTACAAAATAAGCTGTACTTGAATGATAATTTTTGAGTACAGCAAATTCTTCTTGATTCATAGCCAAGTTAGCACTACTTCTTTTACAAATCCATTTTTCAATGGGATAATAAAAGAACCAACTCTTGAGAGAGCTTCCCTTATAAAAAGACATGCCATGAGGCGTATATATAAGTCGTGTTTGGGTATTATGAAGTAAAGCAATCCTTGTAATAAAGCCACCAGTCTCTGTATGCACATGAATCATGTCAAAGCATTCCTTCGAAAATAGTTTTTTGCATACTTGTATTGCTTTAATATTTTTGATTAAAGAACTTCTAAAAAAAGGGATCTGATGAACAATAATCCCTTCTTCTTCTAATAGATTTTTATAGCGTGCATGATAACGTAAATCTTCCGTAGATCCACATTCAAAATTTGCTGCTACATGAAGTTCATAACCTAAACTTTTTAGAACTTCTATATTGATGCGATTAAAACGTTCATGTACGGATGACATTGGCGCAATGAGCAATACTTTTTTCATCAAGATCACCTCTCCTCTTTAATGATTGCTGCCATAAATTCTAAAGCTTCTTGACCATATCGTTGATCAATGGTAATAGGAATAATATAGCGTGAAAGATAATATTCAAAGGTATCTTCTTGAAGTTCGTGAAGCAAGTATCCCCACCAATGCCCTTGAAATACTTTACTTTTTTGAAGTTCTTCTAATAAGTTATCCCTCTCTATAACAAGGGGATAAACCATAGGAATGCAAGTATCATCCCAATAGGTACCCACATCCAACTGATTCAAACCATCAAATAATCCCCTAGCAAGTTTAAAATTTTCTACCCGTTTTTCTCTATTTATTTTATAATTTACACTATCTAAAATGGTATGGCTTAACTTTGACATACATAAAACATCTGCATAATCAAGCCGTTTTTCATTGATCATTCGTGAAGTATAAGTGGCCTCACATCCATTTTCTATCCTTTGTAACAAAAATAAGCTTGTATCAGCAGAATAATCCTGACCATATGTGTCCATCTGCCTATTGGCATTTTCTCCTATTACATAAGCACCATCCGGTACACCAATAAACTTTCTAGCCGAATAGACATTTAAACACTGCTCAATAGGTGCGCTAAAAAAAGCTTGTGCATTATCTATAATGACATGAGAATATAAAGAAGCCAGGCTCTGCATACGCTTATTGCTCATAATACCAAAGTAATTAACTAGTAATACAGCTTCTCCTTCTAAAGGACTAAGATGAATAGGATTAAAATAAGAATCTATTTTATAAAATTTAAGTTTAATATTTTTTTGTTTTAAAAAGTTTCGTACTGTATCACATTGATAATAAGGTAACCATAACGTATCACATTCTAATACACACATTGCATGATAAATGGCTGCCCTTCCCGTGTTAAGCCTAGCTACATTAGGACCTGTGTAATATTCATGACCTTGATCAAAAGCCAATTCTAAAAAACTACCTATTTCCATCCAACTTCCCCCCTAGATGGGTTTCTATTAATGTCCAATCAAATCCACAATTAAAAATGTAGTCTAAAATAGATAAATTAGGTATGAAATCTTTCCAGAGCTGAGGATATTCAAAGGCTTTATAATTTGTATAGGTTAAAGTTAATCCATTATCAGCAAAATGTTCAGGAACTTGATAGGCTCTTGCACCATTTCCAGATAAATAAGTGTTGCCATTTAGGACTTTGCAAATATCGATTACACGTGTCTCTTTAGTTGTTGTAATGCCCATATTAGAAGACAACAGCAATGGTGTATTCAGTTTAAAACTATTAGCAATCCAGCTATTAATGTTAATATTCATCTCAGCTAGACTACTATACTCTTTTAAAAGGAGTTGGGAAAAGGTCGAAAATATTTGCTCAAAGAATGGAGCTCGCTTATAGTTCATTTCTATTGTTTTAAGGTGTTTTTCTTTCCACTTTAGGGTGTCTCTCGTACGTACTTCATTAATTTTCATGCCTAATTTATTCTCTACAGGTACCTTAAGGCGGAGTTCACCTTGGGGTGTTTTTATATTATTCCAATGATGCATATTATCCGTTGAAAACTGAGCGTCATCTAAAAAAACGAAGAAATCCGAATAGGCTATTTTATAAAAATATCCAATATAAGGAATATAGTCTGGCTGATGAATTGAAATAATCACGAGCACCCTCTCCTTTTATTTAGTTAAATCATCATTTCCATTAAAACGTGTGGGGCGATAATCATCACTTGGTCTTTTGGCAAACAAAATCACATAGATTGTTTTTAAAAAGATCTTAGCATCTAACCAGAGTGAAAAGTTTTCTACATAGTAAATATCATATTCAAACTTCTTATCCCACGTTGGTGTTTTCCATTCATTTACAGCTTCCCATCCTGAAATACCTGGCAACACCTCTTGTCTTCTAAGCTGATAAGCATTAAAGTTCTCTACATCTGAAGGAAGCACAGGTCTTGGTCCAATCAATGACATTTCACCTTTTAACACATTAATCATTTGAGGCATTTCATCAATATTGGTTTTTCTTAGTAGCTTTCCCCACCACTTAAGCCTTAAATTATCTGGCAGTAAGTCTCCTTTTTCATCTCTTTCATTAGTCATACTTCTTAGCTTTAATATTATAAAAGACTTGCACTGATAACCAATTCGTACTTGTTTAAATAAAACTGGACTGGTAGGATCATTTATCTTAATTAATAAGATAGCGATTAATAGAAAAGGGCTCATGCTCACCAGTAAAAAGCTAGCTAAACACTTATCAAATACTCTTTTTAAGAAATATTGTCCTTTATTCTCTTTCATAAGACACTACCTACTCTACTATTCTTCTAAAAACAACATTAAAAGCTTCAGCATATGCTATACCAGATTGACCACCACGATAAACTGCCTGTGCTTTGATAAAAGCTTCACTTCTTGGATGAGGATAGTCCCTCATTACACCTATATAGTGTTTAAGCGCTTCTATCTTTTTATCAATATATTCCTCTCCTACTTCTATAAATAAGTTTGGTGTGAATTTTCCCCCTGTATTTAAAGACCATTCTGTAGAAGACGGTACTTCCATAAACATAAGTTCTTTTAAAGGTTTTATATGAGGCATTCTTTGAAACAATCTGGCTGCTGCTTGACAAGCTAGTGAAGTTTGTAAATGATCATTATTTAGATCAGACGGATCATGGGTGATTAAAACATCTGCTCCACAATCTAAGATGGCTGCTTCAATAAATTGTACTAATTCAAGGTGAGATACTGTATTGAGCTTAATATTAGGAAAATTACCTTTATAGATTTTCTTGATTCCTAATACTTGTCTAGTAGCTTCTATATTTTTATCCAATTCTTCCAGCTCTGGTCTATAATTTCTAGCATCCGCATTGACCGATAGAATGCAAACATTGGTTTCTATTCCTTTTGCCGAAAGCTTTGCCAACGTAGCTCCAGCTCCTAGGACTTCATCGTCAGGATGAGCTACAACGATTAAGTAAGACATTTTTTATTCCCCTCCTAAAAATCAACATATATTTCAATTCTATTATATTTTTAAATGACATTACTTGTTCATTATTTTTAAATTTTTGTAAATTTTACTTCATTTATTAATCACTTTATAAAATAATTGTCCATATAATAAAAATGAAAAGAAGCACCTAAAATAGGAGGAATTTAAATGTTCTCAAAAGTCTATCAATATACCTTGTTTATAGGAGATATGATTCTAGTCAATGTAGCCTTTTTAGTGGCACTACTACTACATTTTGATTTTTGTATACCAGGTGATTATTGGGCTATTTATCTTCAAATCTTTTTTGTTTTATCACTTATTAATCTTGCAACTAATCTTTGTTTTAAAGTTTACAAATGTCTTCTACGCTATATGAGCATTCATGATTTTACTCAATTAATTGCTTCTAATCTTTTATCAACTCTTTTATTTTATATATATACAAAAGTGTATCCTATTTCTCTTCCTAATGGTATTTATCTCATTTATCTTCTTATACTTATCTTATTTACATTAGGTAGTCGTATTAGTGTTCGACTTATAATTGATGGTTATCGACATTTAAAGGCTCTATACCGCAACACATTTCCAATACATGATACACATAGTGCAATACGTACTATGCTTGTTGGAGCCGGAACTGCTGCTAATATTTTGATTAAAGATATGAATCTAGTCTCTTCACACAGACAAATTATACTCGCTGTAGATGATTCTAAACTTAAACAATCCCATAGGCTTATTGGGATACCTGTTTTAGGAAATATTGAACAGATACCACAACTAGCTCGTATCTATGACATTGAAGAAATTATTATTGCTATTCCTTCTGCTTCAAAAAAGCGTATTACTGAAATTATAAATATTTGTAGCCATACTACCTGCAAGCTCATGATTTTTCCAGGTCTTGATCACTCTCTTACCACAAACTTATTACCTATACGTCAAGTCAATATAGAAGATTTACTCTGTAGAGATCCTATTCATTTAGATAATCATATTATATCTACGCTGCTCTCAGATCGTACCATACTTGTTACAGGTGGTGGGGGGTCAATAGGTTCTGAACTCTGTAGACAAATCTTAAAGTTCAATCCTAAGCTACTAATTATCTTTGATATCTATGAAAATAACGCTTACGATATTCAAAATGAATTACTCTTAAATGGTATTTCTAAAACTGCTTTAAAAATAATTATTGGTTCTGTGAGAGATAAAGAAAAATTAGAATATGTCTTTAAAACCTATTCACCTCATGTCGTTTTTCATGCCGCTGCTCATAAACATGTTCCTCTTATGGAAGATAATCCTGAAGAAGCTGTGAAAAACAATATTTTTGGAACACTTAATGTAGCCTTATGTGCTAAGAAATATAAAACATCAAAATTTGTCTTTATCTCCACAGATAAAGCTGTTAATCCAACTAATGTAATGGGTGCAACAAAACGTGCATGTGAAATGATTATACAGTCCATTAATCAAACCACATCTGATACAGACTATGTAGCTGTCCGATTTGGTAATGTATTAGGAAGTAATGGGAGTGTTATACCTCTTTTTAAAAAACAATTAGAACATGGTGGACCACTAACGGTTACACATCCAGAAGTTATTCGTTACTTTATGACTATTCCTGAAGCTGTTAGTCTAATCTTACAGGCCATGACCTTTGCATCTGGTGGAGAAATTTTTATATTAGATATGGGCGCACCTGTAAAGATTTATGATTTAGCACTTAACTTTATTAAACTTTCTGGATTAGAACCTTACAAAGATATTGACATTATTTTTACAGGACTTAGACCAGGTGAAAAACTGTATGAAGAACTTCTCTTAAGCGAAGAAGGACTTGGCAAAACCGATTCTAATAAAATCTTCATTGCTCAGCCTAGTACTATTGATTTTAACGAACTTTTAATTAGGCTAGAAGAATTGTCCCATTCTTTAGCAGACCCCGATTCCATTAGACAATCTCTGGCTCATATCGTTCCTACCTATACACAAGCTAAAAAATAATCTTTCATATATATATGTATATAATAATATAAATAGATAAAAACATCTTTCAGAAAAATACGTTTGAGGAGGTTCAACATGATTAATTTTGATTTTGATAAAGATTGCTATTCATGTGGTTTATGTGAAACATCCTGCCCCACTCAAGCTATTACCTTTAAACCTAATGTAGAAGCTAGTTTAGTACCGAATGTTGCAATAGATTTATGTATAAATTGTGGTAAATGTGATCGGATTTGTCCTCATTTAAATCCCCCTTCTTGCAATAATAGTTTAAGTACTGCTGATGCTTATGCTGCTTATAATAAGGATGAAAAAGTACGTCTAGCCAGTTCATCAGGTGGATTATTCAAACTATTAGCAGATTTATTTATTAAAAATGGTGATTATGTATGTGGGTGTGTTTGGGATAATCAAATGCTCCCCGTACATATTGTTTCTAATAAACCTGAGGATATTTTAAAAATGATGGGGTCAAAATATATAGGTAGCATAGCTAAGAACTGCTATGAAGAAATCAAACACCTTTTAAAAGCGAATCATAAAGTATTATTTACAGGAACACCTTGTCAACTCGATGCACTTTATCGTTATGTGGGCTCTCAACCCAATTTGTATACGATGGGAGTTATTTGCCACGGTGTTGCTATTCCAAGTATCTGGAAACAATATCTTGAAAAATTAGAAAATCAATATGGTAAAGTCATCAATTATAAATTTAGAGATAAAACTTTAGGATGGACTAACTTCTTTAACAAGATTACTTTTGCTTCAAATAAAACAATTTGCTACAATGTCTCTGTAGATGCCCTTTATATGAAAGCTTTCTTAAAAGGTTTCATTTTACGAGAGCGTTGTTTTTCATGTACTTTTAAAGGAGATAAAATGAAAGCGGATTTACTTGTAGGCGACTTTTGGGAACTTCCTAAAAAATATAATCAAATAGATGATGATAAAGGGCTTTCTTGTATATTAGTATTAAGTAATCAAGGTCGCTTCTTATTTGAACAGATCAGATCAGGAGTTCATTTTATACCTGTTGAACGAGAAGAAATTTTTAAAGGTAATCAAAATCTCCTAAGACCTTACCCTAAACCTTTAGAGAGAGATGCATTTATAGCTGAAATTGAAGCAGGTGAAAAGGACCTATATACAATTTTCAATAACTATGTAAAACCTAAAGATACATACAACAGAATAAAACTTTCATTCAAAAAATTACTTTTTAAATTGGGTATATATAAACCCTTTTATAAGCTTAGTCGTTATCTTAGAAAACGATTATAGCTATACAACTAAGAATCTTGGAAGAACCAAAAATCAAAACCCCCTATTTTCAGTGGATCATACTGAAAATAGGGGGTTATAAAATTAGTCTACTCAAAATGTTTTTCTCCTTAAACTTGAAAGACAAGCTTTCGCATTTAAACGCTTGATGTCATCCTTATAACTTTTATCGGAAACAGATAAAATAGCATCTATCTGATTACCTTCTAATAACTGTGCATAAGTTTTGATACTCATGACAACTAAATCTCCATATCCCTTTGTTGTCAAAACGATAGGTTCTTTTTTCTCATGGCACATTTCAAAAATCTCATTTGGCTGTTGTAAATCTTCAATAGGCCTTACTGTTGGCATTTCTTCACCTCCTTTGTTCATTCATTATAACAGAATTAAACAATAATAACAATCTAAATATTATATTATTTTGTATATAAATAACAATTTATAAGAATTAATTTTCTGTTTAATAGATCTTCGTTGGAAATATAAAACAAAATGACTAATAGACATTCTTTTAGATTGTATATTTTAAACAATAAATGTCTTTTTATGTCATTTGCAAATCAATTAGCCCTATATAGTTAAGTCACTTTTATAATTTATAGTAATCCTTCAAACATAAGTATTTAATGTTGAGTTATTTATTAGAGGCTCTTTTAATAAAAAATCACCTTTTTATAACATTCATTCATGCTATAAAAAGGTGATTCTGCTAATCTATAACTTATTCTTCTTCATAGTTATGGTACACCTCTTGAACATCATCATCATCTTCAAGAAGTCCCATCATTTTATCCCAAGCTTTAAGGTCAGCTTCATTTGTAATTGTAGCTGATGTTTGTGGAACCATTGTAATTTCTGCTTGTGCCATTTCGATACCTGCGGCTTCAATTGCAGCATATACATCTGAGAATACTTCTGGATCTGTTGTGATAGAGAAGCCTTCTTCTTCTGATTCGAAGTCTTCTGCACCAGCTTCAATTGCAAGCATCATAAGCTCGTCCTCATCCATGTCTGTCGCTTCTCTTTCAATTACGATTTGACCCTTTTTGTCAAACATGAATGCTACACAGCCTGATGTACCCATATTACCATTTCCTTTAGAGAAAGCAGCACGTACGTTTGCAGCTGTACGGTTTTTGTTATCTGTAAGTGTTTCAACGATAACAGCAACACCATTTGGACCATAACCTTCATATGTCATGTGTTCATAAGTAACAGAACCATCTTCACCAGCAGCTTTTTTGATACTTCTTTGAATCGTATCATTAGGCATGTTATTTGATTTTGCTTTTGCAATAACGTCACGTAATTTACGGTTAATGCTAGGATCTGATCCGCCACCTTCTTTTACCGCTACAGCAATTTCACGACCAATTTTTGTAAAGATTTTTCCTTTTGCAGCATCATTTTTGCCCTTTTTATGTTTAATATTGGCAAACTTTGAATGTCCTGACATATATTATAAGCCTCCTTAAATTTATACACTTACGTACATAAACAATTTTCTTCCTTATTGTAACATATTTTGTAGGGTTGTATCAACACTTAACACTTCTTTGAATAAGGTCATAATCACCTTTTTCAATAGAGATTTCAGCATTTGTCTTTTCTATAAGCCATTCAGTAAAGGCTTCTTCTTCACCCATTTCTACTTCTACTATAAAACGTACAACATCGGTGTATTGTGTTTCACGAATAACATACGCTTTGTCATTTAAAAGATATTGTACTTTCCCTGAAAGAGGGTAGGTCATTTCTAACGTAAAAAGGCATACACGCATTTTCTCAACAAGACCTGCTGCTAAGATACCTTCTTTTGCACCTTTACCATAAGCACGTACAAGCCCACCTGTACCTAGTAAAGTACCGCCAAAGTAACGTGTCACAACGATTAATGTATTTTTAATCTGATGCCCTTTTAAAACATCTAGAATAGGTTTCCCAGCAGTGCCACCTGGTTCTCCATCATCACTAAAACGTTGAATTTCATCACGCTCACCTATTTGATAAGCAAAGCAGTTGTGTGTCGCATCCCAATACTTTTTACGAAGCTTTGCCAAAATAGCATCTGCCTCTTCTTGAGATTCTACAGGAAATACGGATGCAATAAAACGTGATTTTTTTTCTACGATTTCTGCATACCCTTCCCCTTCTATTGTGATATAACGCTCTAACATAGTCACCACCTGTCTTAATTTTGCTCATTTTATCATAGCATATACCTATTAAAAGGTAAATTATTAACACTAAAATAAGAGTAAAGCATTTCATCAAAAGATGGCTCTACTCTTACTCTTTGTGATTCCCGTATTTATTGTTAAACATTTTATTGAATATAGTCGTCGAGGATTTCGGTCATAGATGTAAGTGTTACACTACCTTGCTGTAACATTTTAGCAACTTCAAGGGCTTCTTCTTGTTCTTCCGTAAAGTATTCATAATCGCACAGAATGCCTCTTTCTGTTGCTTCTTCTAAACCAATCCCGTAAAAATTCTCTCTCTGAATAACAAAATACTGAATCTGAAGCGTATTTTCAACAGCTTCCCCAACATAAACTTTGTTAAATAACATCTAATAATCCCCCTTGATTTTCATCTATTTTTATTATAGAAGATTATAGAATTTTTTAAAAGCAAAAGATATCGCAATAAATATCTGTTTACGCTATAAATCGTCAAACAATTTAAAATAACGTTTCAAGATATCCTAATACTGGAAATTATATTCTGAAAATTCATTTATGTTGTCGAAGATTGCAAAAAACTTTTTAGTCTACGATATAATCTTTTATTCGATAGAATAAATCTGAATGCATATAACCTGATAAAAGTACACCTTCATTTAAATACTCTTCTTCTAATCTTTCCCCTTGTGCATGGCAGAATGCTACTAAATCTGATTGAGCATAAGGTATTAGAATTTTGAACGCTTTCATCTTCTCATAAAGCATTTCTTCTAGAATATTTAATAAACCTTCTAAATTTTTCTTTTCACGTGCTGAGATTTCAACATGCTGCATTGCCTGTTCATCTTTTAAATAGTGCTCATTCACTTTATCGATTTTATTATAGACTGTAATGATAGGAATATCTGTAATGCCTAATGATTTAAGTGTTTCATGCACCACTTCATAATGAGTTGCTAAATGCTCTGAACTTGCATCCACAACATGTAAAATAATATCTGCATACTTTGCTTCTTCTAATGTAGAATAGAATGCTTTGACTAAATGATGAGGTAATTTACGAATAAATCCTACGGTATCTGTTAAAAGGATTTCACTTCCACTTGGGAGTGCCACTGCACGTGTTGTTGGATCAAGCGTTGCAAAGAGTTGGTCAGCTGCGTAGATATCGCTATCTGCTAATGTATTGAGTAAAGTAGACTTTCCTGCATTGGTATAACCTACAATAGCTACAACAGGTGTACTATTTTTTTGTCTACGACTACGTAGTAGCTGACGATGCTTTTCAAATTGATCAATCTCAGCTTGTAAAAGCTCCATACGTGTACGAATATGACGTTTATCTAACTCTAGTTTCTTTTCTCCAGGTCCACGTGTCCCAATACCACCACCTTGTTTTGAAAGCATGGCACCAAATCCTGTTAAACGAGAGTTCTGGTATTTAAGCTGTGCCATTTCTACTTGAAGTTTACCTTCTTTTGAACGTGCACGTTGTGCAAAAATATCTAAGATAACAAGCGTACGATCCATGACTTTAATGCCTAATGCTTCACTTAAATTACGCATTTGTACAGGAGAAAGTTCATCATCGGAAATAACACCTGTAACATCATGAAGGGCAGCCATTTCACGGATCTCTTCTACTTTTCCACTTCCAATATAAAGTCCTGGATTAATGCTATCTACACGTTGTAGTACTTTGGCAACGACTTCTCCTCCAGCTGTATTTACCAATTCTTCTAATTCATCGAGACTTTCCCATGCAGCCTCTTCTTTTAAATTTTTCTTTTGAGCGGCAAAAAGAATGACACGCTCTTGTACTTTTTTTAATTCTTCCATAGTATTCCTTTCTGATAGATGCCAATTGGCATAATGCTTTCATTATTATACCAAAATTTCACCTAAGCTATAAGGTTTTTGCCTAATTCTTTTTATTTATCTGTGTGTATAGTGTTTATTTCTGTCTTATCCCACTCGTAATACTTATTTTTTCAAAAAAAGAGCCACTGCGATGCAGTGACTCTTTTTCTACGTATTATATTATACTCTAAATAAAAGTTCGCTGTAAGTTGGAATTGGCCAGATTTTTTCATCTACGATTGTTTCAAGAGCATCTGCTACTTCACGTAAAGCTTCCATTTCTGGAAGAACCTTTTCACGGAATGCTTTTGCTTTTTCTAACCCATCACAAATTTGAATTGTACTTGTATGTGCTTCTTCTAAGGCATCAATAGACTTTTTAAGACCATTGAAGAGGCGATTAAGTTCCCCAAGTAATTCACTTTGTGGATCAATATTAAATTGACCAAGACTTGTCATAATACTTACATTTTGAGCAACTTGTGTCATATAATTAAGCACTGCTGGCATAATTTGTGTTTTAGCCATGTTAAGCATTGTACGTGCTTCAATATTAAGTGTTTTGTAATACTCTTCAACCATGATTTCATAACGTGAATGAAGTTCTACCTCTGTAAATACTTTATTTCTACCAAAAAGATCTATTGATTTTTCAGAAATCAATGCTGGAAGTACATCTACAGTTGAAGTGAAGTTTGGAAGGTTACGACGTGTTGCCTCTTCTACCCATTCTTCTGAGTAACCATTTCCATTAAATAAAATACGTCCATGGTCTCTTAATGTATGGCGTACAATATGTTTAATGGTTCTTTGGATATCTTCGCTTTTTTCAAGTTCCTCAGCAAATTTGTTTAATGTATCTGCAACAATGGTATTGATAATCACGTTAGCTTCTGATACACAGCCTGATGAAGGGAACATTCTAAACTCAAATTTATTTCCTGTGAAAGCAAATGGAGAAGTACGGTTACGGTCTGCTACTTCTTTTTTAAGTTTAGGAAGGGTTGCAACACCCATTTCCATCACTTCTTTTGTAAAGCTATCACCATCTTCTCCACGTGCTACGTGATAAAGCATTTCTGTAAGACTTTCACCTAAGAAAATAGAAATAATTGCTGGTGGTGCTTCATTCCCACCTAAACGATGGTCATTGCCTGCTGTTGCTGCAGAAAGTCTTAAAAGATCTGCATGTTTATCAACAGACTCGATAATTGCACTTAAGAAAACAAGAAACTCTAAATTATCTTTAGGTTGTTTTCCAGGTGAGAATAAAACTTTACCTGTATCCGTTACAAGTGACCAGTTATCATGTTTACCTGAACCATTTACACCTTTAAATGGTTTTTCATGAAGTAAACAAGCAAGGTCATGGCGATTTGCTACTTTTTGTAATGTTTCCATAACTAATTGATTTTGATCAGATGCTACATTTGAAGTAGCAAAAATAGGGGCAAGCTCATGTTGAGCTGGAGCTACTTCGTTATGTTTTGTTTTAGAAGGCACACC
Source organism: Holtiella tumoricola (assembly GCF_027857615.1). Taxonomy (NCBI): domain Bacteria; kingdom Bacillati; phylum Bacillota; class Clostridia; order Lachnospirales; family Cellulosilyticaceae; genus Holtiella; species Holtiella tumoricola. The sequence continues at coordinate 20,313 of NZ_JAQIFT010000030.1, read as the reverse complement.
TAATTTCCAAAGTTCAATATCGATTTCACGCATGAATTTACCGATTTTTTCTTTAATGCTTCCGAAGTAATGATCTTCCATTTCTTGGCCTTTTGGAGGCATTGCACCAAAAAGTGTACGTCCTGTAAAGATTAAGTCTCTACGTTGTTGATATTGACGTTTGTCAACTAAGAAATATTCCTGTTCTGCACCAACTGTTGAGATGACCTTATTGCTCTTATGATCACCTAACGCACGTAATACTCGTAAAGAGGCTTGCTCGATAACTTGCATTGAGCGTAAAAGAGGCGCCTTTTTGTCTAATGCTTCACCTGTATGAGAATAGAATACAGTTGGAATACAAAGGGCTACTCCACTAATATCTTCTTTTAAGAAAGCTGGTGAAGTACAATCCCATACTGTATATCCTCTTGCTTCAAAAGTTTGTCTAAGTCCACCTGATGGGAATGAAGAGCCGTCTGCTTCACCTTTTATAAGTTCTTTTCCTGAGAACTCCATAATCACACGACCGTCTGATGTTGGAGATAAGAAAGAATCATGTTTTTCAGCTGTACGTCCATTCATTGGTTGGAACCAATGAGTAAAGTGTGTTGCACCATGTTCGATGGCCCAATCTTTCATTGCATTTGCTACCACGTCTGCAATACTTGGGTCAAGCTCTAGTCCTTCATCAATTGTTTTATGTAGCTGTTTATAAGTAGACTTTGGGAGTCGCTCACGCATCACCTTGTCGTCAAATACATTTTTACCAAATAACTCAGATAACTTGATGTTTTCCATTTTTTTGCCCCTTTGTCGTAAGATTAGTATAATTTAATATATCATTTCTAGTATCTAATAACAACTCATGAAAATAGAGAAATTTATAGAAGGGTTAAAAAATCACTTGTGCATTATGTCTAAGGTTCGGCATAAATGTCGAATTGTTCCGAAACCTCACCTGGAGCAACGTCCAGTACATTGCTAGGGAGTACATTAACATAGCTTGGAGGTACTTTACCAGATACCATTTTATCAATAAGTACAATACGCCTTGAAATATGTACTTGGTCTGAGAATAGAGGTACAACAACTTGTACGGTTGTATCAACATCTAACCACACAGTATGATTTACCTGATTAATTCCTGTAGACCGAATCTGATTATCATAGTCAACTTTAACTGTTCCTATGGGAAGAACTTGAATACTAAGTTCAGGTCCTAAATTGGCAAAAATACGACTGCCTGTCAAATTACCTAGAGGAACTTTAAATGAAATCGTTCCTATTGTTGCAAGCTTCTCTACTACCTTATCTACAATGTCAGCACACAATGTATTAATAAGGATAGAATTTACATTCCAAGAAACCAGTTCACCTGCATCATTATAGTCATAACTGATTAAGTCTTCCTCTGTTACTTGAGAGCTTTCAAGAGAGAGATTGACCGCCTCATTAATTGCTTTTGTCGAAATAGTAGTGGCTTCTTTCTCTGCCATAGCAATAACAGTTGGCATAACTTCTCGATCTAATTGAATATAAATTACGGCAAATATGGCAATAATTAAAAGAAGTGCAAAGGCACCTTTAATATTATGACTCTGATTACTTTTAACATAAGGCGATGAATAAGCATAATGTTTCGGTTTAGGGGTGGGTCTATAGCGATATTTATAATTTCTAAACATAGCTTGCCTCCATTTAATACTTTATTTTATTAATATATTCGACTAAGGGGAATTCCATGACAAACAATAAAACATAACTCAAATAATGAATTAAATATTAAAGTTTTATTACTATTCATTAGTAAGACTTTCCTATTCTAATATTTCAGCTTATACTGATACAGAGTATACCTTGTATTTTATTTTGCCCAAATTCACCAGATTTGTTATAATACCCTAGTGAGGAGGATGATAGATGAATTATTCTAAAGATTCACGTTCAAAAAAAATCGACGAGACTAATAAAAATACAAAAAAGAAAAAGACTAAAAAAGCAAAAGTCACGGCATTTCGTGTCGTTGTCATAGCCCTTGTCATCGGAGTGTTTGCCGTATTCGGTGCAGGACTTGGGATCTTCATGGGCATTATCAAAAGTGCGCCAGATGTATCCACTATCAACATTAAACCAACCACAGATTTTACTTCTTTTGTCTATGACCAAAATGGTGTAGAAATTGATAGATTATCCGGTGGAGAAAATCGTATTTATGCAAAAATGGAGCAAATCCCGCAAAATCTTCAAGATGCTGTCGTTGCGATTGAAGATGCAAGGTTCTATGAACATAACGGGATTGATATCCGTGGTATTATGCGTGCGATTGTAGTCAATTTAAAAGCTGGTGATATTGTTGAAGGGGCAAGTACAATTACGCAACAAGTTATCAAAAACAATGCTTTAACAAGTGAACAAACTTTTGTTCGTAAAATCCAAGAGCAATATTTAGCACTTCAAATAGATGCCCTTTATGATAAAGAGCTTATCTTAGAGTACTACCTTAATACAATGCCACTTGGTCATGGTACTAACGGTGTACAAGCTGCTGCAAATCGTTACTTTGGAAAAGATGTATCCGAACTTTCACTTGCTGAATGTGCCGTTATTGCAGGGATTACTCAAGCCCCAACACGATACAGTCCAATACGTAATCCAGAAAACAACTGGGATAAAGCAAAGCTTATTTTATCTTACATGCAAGAACAAGGTTATATTACTGAAGAAGAAAGACAAGCTGCACTTCTAGAAGATCCATATAAAAATATTCAAGAAGTTAACCAAAAATACGAGAAAGATTCTTCTCATAGCTATTTTGTAGATGCTGTAATTGAACAAGTTATTGATGATTTAGTGGAACAAGGTATGACACCAACTCAAGCCAATAACTTACTCTTTGGTGGTGGTGTTGAAATTTATACGACACTCGACCAAGATATTCAACGTATTGTAGATAATAAAATGGCTGATGATAGTCTCTTCCCAAGCTATAAAGAGTATGTCATTAACTATAGTGCAACAATTGTTAAACCTGATGGTGAAGAAATCCATCGCGGTGCAGAAGGCGTTATAAAGTCTAAAGATGAAGAAGAAATTTTCAAAAAGGCTAAACAGGAAGAATGGGGTGTTGAAGAAGGTGATAAACTTGTCAACGAAGCCGTTCAATTCATTCCTCAAGCACAAGCTGCCTTCGTTATTTCAGATCCATATAATGGTCATGTAAAAGCTCTTTCAGGTGGACGTGGTATGAAATACGGTGATCGTACATTTAACCGTGCGACACAAGCAAAACGTCAACCAGGTTCATGTTTTAAAGTACTTGCTGCTTATGCTCCAGCATTAGATTTAGGTCTTCTTTCACCTGGATCAGTACTTGTAGATGAGCCTTATACTATTAACAAATACTCACCTAAAAACTGGCGTAGTTATTACAAAGGTCCTACAACCATTCGTGAAGCTATTTGGGATTCTATGAACGTTTTAGCAGTTAAAACCATTGATATGGTAGGTATTGATACCGCTTATAATTATTTATTAAACTTTGGATTTACAACCTTATCAGATACTGATAAAGTGTATTCGCTTCCACTGGGTGGTTTAACAGACGGTGTGACACCTCTTGAACTCAATGCAGCTTATGCTGCTATTGCTAATCAAGGAACCTATACTGAACCACTTCTTTATACACAAGTTCTTGATCGTAATAAAGAAGTTATTTTAGATAATACCGTTCCAAAGACACATACTGTAATCAAACCTTCTACTGCTTCTATGCTTACAGACATGATGGAAGACGTTGTTAAAATTGGTACAGGTACAAAAGCTGCTAATGGTATGGGTGGTATGCCTGTATCTGGTAAAACAGGTACAACTTCAGATAATAAAGACTTTTTATTTGCTGGTTATACACCTTATTATACTGCAACAGTATGGATGGGTTATGATAGACCACAAGAATTTACAGCCAATGGCGCACACCTTAACCTTTGGTCAAGTATTATGTCAGAAGTTCATAAAGATCTTCCTAATAAAGATTTTGAACTTGTTACAACAGGTTATACTAAAACGTCTATTTGTTCAGCTTCTGGTAAGATTCCTACAGAACTTTGTTCTTCCGCTAGCGATAACAAAATTGTGTCTGATTACTTCCAAAAGAATCAAGCACCATCTGAGTACTGTGACGTTCATGTCCATGAACAAATATGTAGTGTCTCAGGTAAAATTGCTACAGAGTTCTGTCCACAAGATAGTATTGTAACAAAAGTAGTTAATCGTCATGGTGAAGTAAGTAAAGATCAATTATGTGATGTGCATACACAGCATACAGAAATTGAAACACCAGATGATCCACAACTTCCTGAATGGGGTGAATGGCCTTGGGGTGGTGGCGAAGATACCCAACCACCTACAGAAGGTGAAACAACACCTCCTACTACACCAGACCAACCAGTACCTCCTACTACACCAGGAGAACCTGTTACACCAAATCCAGATGATGAAAGTGGATTCTTCATTCCACAAGGTTAATAAAAAGCCGGTAATGTTAAACATTACCGGCTTTTTATTGTATTAACTATTCTCTTATTCCTTTAGCTTAGTGGTGCTGGATTATCTGCCTCTGATGGCATTAATGGTACTTCTTCTACTATTTCATCTAAAATTTGATTAGCTGGTGTAGGTTTAGCAATCTCTGGCTTAACGGCTTGTGGCTGGGCAGCATTTTGCGTGCTTGTTTCTATTGCTTCACCTACCCTAGATTTCGTTCCAACACGAATAACTTCACCACGTGCACGATAGGTACTTGTATTAATCAGCTGTTTGTCAATAAGTTGCCCATTTCTATAAAGAAGACGATAAAGTTTTACTTTTTTACCTTCTAATGGACGCACTTCTTGAATTTTTTGATCTGTATAAAGTTCTGAATCCTGAATAATCTTTGTCTCTGGTGGTTCAATAGTTTCAATTTGTTCAGAGGCAAATTTAATCTCATCATATTCTAGTTTAAGGCCTTTATATCCAAAAATGTTAACAATCACATGATTATTTTCACAATATGCTTCTACAAATAATGGATATTCTGAGTTATTTCTAAACTTAAAATCAATAATATCTGATGCATACGTTGCATCTCTTCCTAATGGGACATAAGCAACAGGTAAAGAGTGATTTGCACGAGAATAAATTTCTACATCACTAAGCAGTAAAGCGTTATATAAAGTAGAAGCTATTTGGCATACACCTCCGCCTATCCCTTCTTCTAATTTCCCATTTACAATAACTTTAGAGTTACGATACCCTGCTGCTTGAGTAATGGGTTCAAGCTGATTGGCAAGGGAAAAGATCTCACCGGGTGCTAATTGAATATTAATCTTTTGAGATGCAAGTTTAAGATTTTCATTACGGTCTAAATCCGCATTGTTATAAGAAGTTGAAAAACTTGCAAGTGGTGTTTGTGCTTCTGCTAAATGGGCTTTTGTAACCATTGGCATAACCGCTTTCATTACAACTTGAATAGGTGTTTCATCTAAGGTATCACTATTTAATACATCAGCCACAATCTTAGCCGTTTCAGTTACATCTAATGTATAACCCTTCTCTTCTACTGTAAAATTAAACTTACGATTTTCTCTTTTCATTGTTGCATCAATAGGCGCGATTTCAAAAATTTCTTTTTTACTTTCTAAAATATTTTCTATCTCTGCACTGTCATAAGTTGTTTTTGTCGTAAAATGGTGTGGTCCCGAATTTTTATTACGGGCTGCCTTGAAGCGTTCAAAGTAATTGCCTTCATGTCCCACCAAATAGGCTTGATCTAAGCAAGTTTGTAGATCTGTTTCTGGTGAAAATTGACTTAATGTAATCGTTTGTTTTTGATCTTCATTCATTAAAGTAATAGCATGGTTCTCATGGTAGGTGTCTAGCTGTTTGGTGACTTTTTTCTTTGCCTCCTCAGGTGTAAGCCCCCCTATAGGTATATCATTAATATATACTTCTTGACTATAAACTAAGTCATAAGCAGATACAACATGATGCACATAAGCGAGTGCACTACATATAACGCCTAATATGAGTACGAGCCCAATGATTATACTAACGATAAGTACTTTCTTCTTGTTAGTTGCCATAGCCGCCTCCTATTATATAAATAATCTTTTTAACCTTATTGTACTAAAAAGCAAACTGTGCAAATACGCTTAATACCATTGCAGCGATGAGTAGTAAACTAACACCCATAACAACTTGTTTTTTATGTTTATGCATCATACTAAACAGGTTTTGATTGGATTTTTTCTTTTTATTTTTTTGATTATTCTTAGACATTTTCTTCCTCCCGGTATAATAAATGGTGCTTAATACAGTAAGTATAATCGACTACTTTTCTTGTTGTATTAAAACGAATGGTTGCTTTGGGCCCATCTACTTTTTCAATAATACCTTTGCCATAAATTTTATGTTTTACCTTTTCACCTTCTTTTAGAACCACTTTCGGATGAAGCATTTCTAAAACAAAAGGAGAATTTTCTGTTTTCTTTTGATGGCGTTCCTTGGGAATCATTAAATAAAGGTAGGCCTTTGCTCTTGTTAATCCAACGTAAAAAAGGCGACGCTCTTCTTCTAACTGTATTTCACCTAAACTTTTATTGTGTGGTACAATCCCATCAACAATATCAATCAAAAATACGGCTTTAAACTCCAGTCCTTTCGCACTATGCATAGTTGATAAACTAATGCCTACATGGCTTTTATCTTTCATACTTTGCCTTATACTTTGAGCTACAGCAATTAGACTTTCTTCCCATTCTTCTACTGTTTTGTACGCTTTTGCAGATTCTTCTAGCTCCTCTAATAGTTCAATGAGACCCTCTGAAGGTATTTTGCGGTATTTCGCATAGTCAAGCATATAGTGCTCATAGCCTATGATATGACGTATGTAAGGAACGGCCTCTTTAAGTGGAAGATTTGCTAGTCTTTGGAGATGGAAAATCAATTCTTCTACTCTATCATGCTGACTTTGATTAAGACTTGCTAAACGAGTTAATGTATTTAAGAAATCTCCACCTTTTGCAGCTGCCTCTTGAAGTGCAACTTTACTAATATAACGACTTGGACGATTGATAATTTGCATACCTAATTCTGCATTACCACGATCTTTAGCTAGATGGAGGTAAGTTAAAATATCTTTAGTCATCCATTGGTCATAAAGAGTCGCACAAGCATCTTTAATCACAAAAGGAAGTTGAGCTTTTCTTAATGCTTCAATAATCGGCCTTGCTTGCACATTGGTACGATAAATAATGGCACATTCGTGAAGAGGGACATTTTGTTTTTGGAGTTTAAAAATTTCTTGAAGCAACATCTCTGCTTGGTCATTACTATCTTTACAGTAAAGAATGTTTGGATTTGGGCCTGTACCTTGATGCGCTAACATACGTTTTTCGTACCTAATCGTATTATAACCTATTAAGTTATTACTGTAACGTAAAATATTTTCTGTTGAACGATAATTTACGTCGAGTATGACTTTCTTGACAGGTTTAAAATACTCCTCAAAAGAAAGTAAAAATTCTGGTTTTGCACCTCTAAATTGATAAATACTTTGGTCATCATCTCCTACTACAAATAGATCAGGTTTATGGCCTGCAAGCAATTTGATAATTTCAAATTGGACACAGTTAATATCTTGGAACTCATCTATTAAAATATGCTTGTACTTAGCTTGGTAGAACTTAAGTACATTAGGATCATTTTGTAAGAGATAATAAGTATGTGTAAGCATATCATCAAAGTCAAAAAGGCCTTGCCTTTCTTTGAAATTTTCATAGGCTTGATATACGGCTAAAAAAAGTTCTTTAGAAAGCCCATCTGGATTATAAAATCTTGGTTGAATCAATTGATTTTGCATAAGTGTCAAATGGCTTAAGAAGACTTCTACAAAATCTTCATAATCATCACTCACATCCATTCCTGCATAAATCTTTTCAATGATTTGTCTTTTTTTATCTTCTTGAAGCAGACGCTCCAGCGCATAACGGTTTGGATTACTATTTCTTAAAATACGGTAAAATATGGAGTGAAATGTACCAAATGCCACTTGATGCAAACCATCTTTTTGATGATAACGTATTTTCATTTCTTCTGCTGCTGCTTTAGTAAAGGTAATTACCAAAATATTTCTAGGGTTACATCCTAAAGCATGAATCATATGATAGACTCTTTCTGTAATAACAAAGGTCTTACCTGACCCCGGTCCTGCAATAACCATCACTGGACCAAGCGGCATATGAACTGCAGCATATTGGTTGTCATTAAGCATTCTATTTTTCATAAGTATGTCATCTTTCATTCATAAGTTTTCTCTTTTCATTATACTCTCTTCTTTCAATTAAAATCAATTTGTATTATAATAAATGTAGTTTTTATACCTTAGTGAAGAAAGAAAGGAATGATACTTTGAATCCTTTTTTAAATTTAGTCGTGCGTTTTAGTGGTGTGATCGGTGTAGTAATTCTCTTTCTAGTTTGTGCTTGGTGTATAAAAAAAGGAATTCATAAGCGTAATGATAGTTGGGAAAGCTATTTAAAAGAAGAATGTGAAGCCAATGCTACTCTACAAACTTCTTTCCCTTTTCAATTATTATTGACGATAGATTGGAATAAAATACCTCAGGTTACAAGTGAAAAATGTGAAGTTTTTTATCATACACTTTTATCTTTTGAAACTAAAAAAATGGTCCATTTAAAAGATCTTTCTAATACAGAAGTCAAGAAACTATATGGAATTAACTTTTTTAGTCAACTGATTCAAAATGAGGAAACTTTTTATCAATTTATGAAGCATCTTATTGCTTATGGAGACCTATTAGAAGAAGAAAACTTTTTAAAGGAAAGCATACAGGTATATGAATATGTTATGTCTTTTGATTACAGCAATCAAAAGATGAGAGGCAAACTTATGACTCATTATGAATAGACGGGGACTGTTTGAAAACTTAAAGCATTAAAACATACAGTTAAAACGAATTAAGAGGGTGTTAGATATGAATATTGGGATATTTACAGATACGTATTTACCGCAAATTAACGGCGTTGTCAGTTCCATCGTAACGCTTGAAGAACAACTAAAAAAACAAGGTCATAACGTTTATATTTTTACAATTAGCCATCCACAAGCAGATGACAATAAATCTTATGTCTATCGTATACCAAGCTTACCTTTTGTTTTCTTGAAAGACCACCGTGTAGGTATTATCTACTCACAAAAACTTGTCAATCGTGTTAAAAAGTTAAAGTTAGATATTATTCTATCTCAAACTGAATTTTCACTTGGTTTCTTAGCAAAACTTATTTCTAAGAAACTCGATGTACCAATGGTACATACTTACCATACGATGTATGAAGAATACATGCACTATATTTCAAAAGGTGTTGAATTCTCTCCTGAACTTGCACGTAAATATAGCAAAATGTTTTGTAATAGTGTTGATGGTATTGTGGCACCTACACAAAAAACTAAAGATTTACTTTTAAGCTATGGTGTAAAGAAACCTATTGAGGTTATTCCTACAGGCATTAACTTTGCTCCATTTAGTCCAAGCCGTTATACACAAGAGGATATTCGCACGTTGAAAGAACAGTATCATTTACCACAAGATGCACCTACTGTACTTTTTGTAGGACGTATTGCTAAAGAAAAGAGTATTGATTTTGTACTTGACGCTTTCCCTGAGGTTGTAAGACACATTCCAAAGGCTAAATTCTTCATTGTAGGAGATGGCCCTGAAACAAGTAACCTTAAAGAACAAGTACGAGAGTTGCAATTAGAAGATTCAGTTATTTTTGCAGGTCTGCAACCTTGGGCAACTATCGGGAAGTTTTATCAATTAGGTGATGTCTTTGTTAGTGCTTCTGTCTCAGAAACGCAAGGTTTAACCTTTGCCGAAGCTATGGCTGCTGGCTTACCTGTTGTAGCAAAACATGATGAAAGTATTGAAGCACTTGTTCAAGATGATTACAATGGGCGTAAATTTATAACAAAAGAAGAACTTTCTAAAGCACTCATTGATCTTTTAGAAGATGAACGCTATCGTAAAACCTTATCTGTTCATGCCATGAGTTCTGTTGCACCACTTTCAGATGAGATCTTTGGTCAAAATGCAATGGCTTACTATGAACGTATTCTTGCTGCCAAACAAGAAGCTAAAAATCAAGCAAAAGCAAAAAAACATTTAATTAAACCTAAAAAACAAAAATAAAAAAGGAGAGTTGTCAGGTGCAACTCTCCTTTTTATTTCTAATCATTGAAGTACACTCATCTCTTCTTTAGTACATATGTCCTCTTTCAAGCGCCTCTTGTGCTGGTGCTGGAAGGTCTTTTAAACGCTTTGTTAAGCCGTGTGGGCATACAGTTAAGAACATACAATCTAGACACTTAGGTGCACGTGCTGTACATATAGCACGTCCATGAGCAATGACTTGCGTATTATAACGAATCCAATGTTCTTTAGGTAACTTTTTCATCAGTTCCATTTCAATTGGAACTGGGTCTGTTGCTAATGTGAGCCCCCAACGAATAGAAATACGCTTAACATGTGTGTCTACAACAACGCTTGGAATATGAAAGATATTACCGCGTACAACATTAGCTGTTTTTCGCCCTACTCCCGCTAAATGTGTCAAGGCATCAATATCTTGTGGCACTTCCCCTCCATATTTCTCACATAATGTGGTTGCACAAGCCTTAATATTTTTTGCCTTATTTTTATAGAATCCTGTACTTTTTACATCTTGCTCCAGCTCTTCTAAGTCAGCTTTTGCAAAGTCCTCTGCTGTACGGTATTTTTTAAAAAGGCTCTGTGTGACAATATTCACGCGATCATCCGTACATTGTGCACTAAGCATAGTAGCAATAAGAAGCTGAAGTGGATTTTCATGATTTAAATAACAAATCACTTCTTTTTCATAATAGGTATCTAGTGTTTCTAAAATACGTTCTATACGTTGTTTCTCTGTCATGTTGTCTCCTTTTACTAAGCCTTAATCAATGAGTTTAAGTGTGTATAGCGTGCAGGTTGTACTGTATAGTCAAAGAGTATAGCCATTGGAATGCATTCTTTTTGTAAATGACCATTCACATCATACTCAAACCATTCAATATGCATTTTTCTAAGACGTTGTCTAGAGGTCCAAGTAGAATCTACACCTACTTCTTCTACCATAAAGGCATCATCACGTATTAAACTGTTTGCATGTTCATGGTAAGGCGTTTGATCTAATGTAACAAGTTGAGCCGGTACCTCTTTAATCATTTCATGAGCATACCAATCCATTTTTACCAGTTCTCGTACTAATTCTGAGTTGATACCTGCTAATGTATCTGCAAATTCAACAAGGATTAAGTAATAAGCATCCTTTTTATGAGCAACCTTATCATAGCCTTTCTCTTCCCAGAAATCATTAAAGGCTTCGTAGAAATCAAAAGGTGATGTACAAAGTGTATAGAGGTATTCTAAACTTCTACTAAAGCGCTCACTATTATAATAACGCTCAACCAGTTCTTCTATACCATGTAATCTTAAAAGTTCTGCAAAACTAATATGTTTAGTGTAAAGCACTTCATAAGGTGCTTTTTGATGATAAATAATGCCATATTCTTCTGCTTTTTTACGAAGGCCTGAACCTTTAAGAAGCTTTAAGAAACCGAGTTGAAATTGTTCTGGTCTTAAACTAATGACATCATTAAAAGATTGTCTAAAAGATGCGTAGTCTTCAAAAGGTAAACCTGCTATTAAATCTAAATGCTGATGAATATTACCAAGTTTTTTTATTTTTAGTGAAATTTCGCGAATATCTTCAAATGGCATTTTACGGTCAATGGCTGTCAGAACTTCTAGATTACTAGACTGCACTCCTATTTCAAATTGAATAAGCCCTGGTCTTGCATCTTTTAAAAGTCCAAGACATTCATCAGTTAAAAGTTCTGCTGCTATTTCAAAGTGGAAATTAGTATAACCATTATCATGTTCTATAATATACTGCCATATGGACCTGGCATAATATTTATGGGTATTAAAAGTACGGTCCACAAATTTAACTTGTTTAACACGATTATCTAAGAAATATTGAATTTCTGAAAGGACACGTTCTAGTGGCATAAAACGTACACCTTTTTCTATAGAAGATAAACAATATTGGCAGTTAAAAGGGCACCCTCTTGAAGCTTCATAGTACATAATTTTATGTTCAAGACCTGTAAGGTCATCATATACAAAAGGTAACTTGGCCATATCCATAAGTGGACGTGCCATATTGCGCTGTACTTTTCCTTCTTTGTCACGATATACAATACCTTTGATACTTTCTAAATCACCTACATCTTCAATCAGATAAGATGCATAGTCATACCAAGTTTCTTCACCTTCATTCTCAATAACAACGTCAATAGGCATTTTATCAAATAGACTTTCACTATTATAAGAAACTTCTGGGCCACCTAAAACAATTTTTGTATCTGGCAGTACTTTTTTAATAAGTGGAACAAGTTCTTCCACTAAATCCATGTTCCAAATATAACAAGACAATCCAAGTACATCGGGTTGTTTAACATAAATCTCTTTTAATATAGCACCCATCTGGTGATTAATCGTTAGTTCTAATATCTCCATATGCTCTTTGTAATCGTTACAATAGTCACGAATAAGTCTAAGTGCTAATGAAGAGTGTATAAATTTAGCATTAAATGAAACAAGTAATATCTTCACAATAATTAAATCCTTCCTTAGTATAATACTACTATTATAACATAAGTTCGTCTATTGCCAAAAGGAGCAAGAATTTGTTATACTATGTTACATTATTAATCTTGGGGGAATGACTATGAAAAGAACAAAGGATACAACGGTTAGTCTTGTTAAAGGGCAGTTACCACCAAAAGAAAAAAAAGAAGTCTATGACTGGGAACAAAAAGCTACCAGAACCCTAGAGCCTTGGCATTTAAGTAGTATTGCCTTAATTGGGGATGTTCTTATTTTAATCATGTATATGTTTATTGATGTAGGTATAAGCTATCAGCTTCCTATAGGATTGACTGGACTTATTGTTGGACTTTTATTAATTGGAATCAGTATATATTTAACCTATAAAAAGAAATGGTCTATAGGTGTTCTACGCTATTCTAAAATGATTAATGGTGTGGCGCTCTGTATTACGCTTGTTTTATTAGGCTTAACACTCTTTATCGCTTAATCTATATAAAAAAGCACTAGCTTAAGCTAGTGCTTTTTTATATAGAAATTTTAGTAGTTAGGATTTACAGTTGATGTACCATATCCTGTGCCATAACCAGTTGTGCCATAGCCTGTTGTACCATATCCTGTTGTTCCATTGTATGTGCCATTATTATAAGTACCGTTATTATAAGTACCTGTTCCATCATAGCCATAGCCATAACCATTACCATAGTTACCATAGCCATTATAGCCATAACCATCATAACCTGTTGTTGAATCATAACCTGCAGCACAACCTACGAAAGATAAAACACCTGCTACTACTAACATTAACATGCATGCTTTTTTCATATTGCATTCTCCTTTGCTAAATAAATGTTATGACCTTATTATAAGCAAAGTTCAATATTTTATACTCCAAGAAGAAAGAGGTTAAATTTGATAATTTAACCTCTAATTTATTTTTATTAGTTTGTTAGTTTTTCATGTATGGCTTGAGCAGCTTTTTTACCTGCACCCATTGCTAAAATAACAGTTGCAGCACCTGTTACAACATCACCACCTGCATACACATTTTCTTTACTCGTTTCCATTGTCTCTTCATGTACAATAATGCCACCCCATTTTTGAACTTCAAGTCCTGGTGTTGTACTACGGATTAATGGATTTGGACTTTGTCCAATGGCAATAATCACTGTATCCATATCTAGACAATGATTACTTCCTTCTTCCTCTACAGGACGTCTTCTACCAGAAGCATCTGGCTCTCCAAGTGTCATATTCACACATTCAAGTTGGCTTACAGCACCATCTTGACCATGGATTTTTACAGGATTACATAGAAGTTTAAAAATAATGCCTTCTTCTTTAGCATGATGGATCTCTTCACGTCTTGCTGGTAGCTCTTCTTCTCCACGACGATAAATAATATACACTTCTTCTGCACCCAAACGTTTTGCTGTACGTGCAGCATCCATGGCTACATTTCCGCCACCAACAATCGCTACTTTTTGTCCTACAAAAATAGGTGTTGGGGCATTTGGAAAGTCATAAGCTTTCATTAAGTTAGAACGGGTTAAAAATTCATTTGCAGAATATACTCCATTTAAATTTTCCCCTTCTATATGCATGAAGTTAGGAAGTCCAGCACCACTACCAACAAATACTGCTTCATAACCCTCTTCCATGAGTTCATCAATCGTAATACTTCTTCCTACGATAACATTTTTTTCAATATGTACACCTGATTCAACGATTTTTTGAACTTCTTTTGCAACAAGTTGTTTAGGTAATCTAAATTCTGGAATACCATACACTAATACGCCTCCTACTTCGTGAAGGGCTTCAAAAAGGGTTACATCATAGCCCAGTCTTGCTAGTTCTCCTGCACATGTAAGACCTGCTGGACCTGCACCAACAATCGCTACTTTTTTACCATTTGATTCTACTTTTTTCACTTCTTGTGTTACATTGTCCATTACATAGTCTGCAACAAAACGTTCAAGACGTCCAATACCTACTGGCTCACCTTTTCTTCCTCTTACACATTTACCTTCACATTGATTTTCTTGAGGACAAACACGTCCACAAATAGCAGGTAAAGCATTTTCACTTGTAATGATTTCATAAGCTTGTTCAAAATGACCTTTAGCTACTTCTTGTATAAATTCTGGGATAGGTACATTAACTGGACATCCATCTACACAAAAACGTTGTTTACAGTTTAAGCAACGACTAGCTTCTTCAACAGCCATTTCTGCTGTATAGCCTAGGGTAACTTCTTTGAAGTTTTTATTACGTACATTAGGATCTTGCTCTGGCATAGCCACTTTATCCAAACGCATATTAGGCATTTTGGCCACCTCCAAGTTTCATACGACATACATGTTCTTCTTGTTTCTTATACATATTTTGACGACGCATCGCTTCATCAAAATCTACTTCAAAACCATCAAAATCAGGTCCATCTACACAAGCAAACTTAGTCTTGCCACCAACTGTTACACGGCATCCACCACACATCCCTGTTCCATCAATCATAATTGGATTGAGTGAAACCATAGTTTTAATGTCTAAAGGTTTTGTAATACCTACAACTGCTTTCATCATAGGCAGTGGACCAATGGCAATAACTTCATCATAAACAACGCCATTAGCTAAAAGTTCATTAAGTACGTCTGTTACAAATCCATTTGTTCCCAGTGAACCATCATTCGTTGCAAAGTATACATTATCAGTAATTTCTTTGAACTCCTCTTGTAAAATAACGTAGTCTTTATCACGTCCACCTAAGATAACGTCACAAGCTACACCTTGCGCTTTCAGTTCTTTAATTTGTGGATATAATGGTGCAGCACCTACACCTCCACCAATACCGAGTACACGTTTTTTAGCATGTAACTGAGCAGGCATGCCTAAAGGCCCAGCAAAATGGGCAATGGTATCTCCAACTTCTTTTTCTGCTAATTTTGTTGTAGAGTAACCTACTATCTGATAAATGATAGAAACGGTTTCAGCTTCACGATCGTAATCTTGTATAGTTAATGGAATACGCTCGTCTCCTTCATTTGCACATAATATAATAAATTGTCCTGGTTCACACTTACGTGCTACATAAGGTGCATGGACAACCATTTTTTCTACGAGATGATTCAATTTTTGTTTTGCTACTATTTTATACACGATAACCTCCTATGCGATCTGCAAGATTTTGATATGGTGTTGAACGTGTAAATCAATATATATATCCCCTACACGTACAATAGGCCTATAAACACAGTGTGGATGAACAAATACGACTTCGCCCACTTCACCTGTTGATAAAACAACAAATGTCCCTACATAATAATTAGCTATATTATTAATGAAGGTCATTAATATTTCAGGATCTAATTGACCAAAGACCCCATTTTGTAAAAGCTCTAGCACCTCAAAAGGTGATTGATTCTTGCGATAAATACGATGTGCAGTCATAGCATCATAAATATCTGCAATGTTAATAATATTTTGTAGCTTTTGACTTACTACAGGATGTTCCATCTTATTATGCCTGATTTCACCAAGCACCTCATAACCATAACGAATATATTTTGTCATTTGATTATAATCATCACAAGCGAAACCATCAGCCCCATTGAGAACCTTCTCAGGAATTCTCTCTTGTCCTACATCATGCACAAGAGCAAGAAGAATAAGTTCTTCTATCATTTCTTCATTACATTCCATCCATTTCCCCATAAGCATAGAAAGTAAGGCTACATTAATACTATGTGTATATATATATTCATCAGCAAGACGAATCATGTTAATACAAGCTAGAATTGTATAATTTTGATTAAAGTCAAGCTGCATACGTTCTGCAATCTCCTTAAGTGCTTTTATATCTAAAACTTTCGTAACTGTTAAATGATCTAAAATAACTTTAAGTTCTTTGCGATGCCCCTCATATTTTTCAATAACTTCAGGTGCTACATTCCAGATATTGTTCCATGGACCTACGTAGACACATATTTTGTTATAATTGAATTTATAAAGTTTTTGTATAATTGTATCTGTCAAGATTTGCTCAGCCCCCACAATTGTTAAACCTGTAGTTAGATCAATAACAGGTTCAGCTGTTACCATACCTGGTAAACATCTTGTAACTGGAAGATCAATTTTATACATAGCCTCTCTCCCTATCTGATCATAGTATAAATGCTTCTAAGCATATTATATTATAATACAATTATAAATAATAGGTAAAGTTATCAAAAAAAATTATTTTGTCGAATAAAACAGATAAAAATTAAAGCTCCCATAGAGGGAGCCTAATTTTTAATAAGCAACACCTTGCATATACATTGCATCTGCAACTTTTAAGAACCCTGCAATATTAGCACCAAGTACATAATTATCTGGTTGACCATACTCTGTCGCTGCATCACGTGCACTCTGATGAATAGATTTCATAATATTATGAAGTTTTTCATCTACTTCTTCAAATGACCAGTTATAACGCATACTATTTTGTGACATTTCAAGTCCCGATGTTGCTACACCACCTGCATTAGCTGCTTTACCTGGTCCGAATAATACGCCGTTTGCTAAAAGTACTTCAACAGCTTCTGGTGTACAAGGCATATTCGCCCCTTCAGCAACAGCTTTTACACCGTTTTCAACGAGCATTTTAGCATCTTCTTCGTGAAGCTCATTTTGTGTTGCACAAGGAAGTGCAATGTCACATGGAATTTGCCAGATGCCACGGCATCCTTCTGTGTATGATGCATTTGTTCTTGTTTTTGTATACTCAGCAATACGTTTTCTATCTACTTCTTTAAGTTGTTTAACAAGATCAAGGTCAATACCTTCTGGGTCATAGATGTAACCATTTGAGTCACTCATTGCTACAACTTTAGCTCCTAATTGAACAGCTTTTTCAGCTGCATAGATAGCTACATTCCCAGATCCAGAGATAACAACTGTTTTACCATTAAAGGAATCATTACGTGTTGCAAGCATTTCAGCTGTAAAATAGCAGCAACCATACCCAGTTGCTTCTTTACGAACGAGTGAGCCACCGTATGAAAGACCTTTTCCTGTAAGAACACCTGTGAATTCATTTTGAAGACGTTTATATTGTCCATACATATAACCAATTTCACGTGCACCTACACCAATATCTCCTGCTGGTACATCTGTAAATTGTCCAATATGTTTACTTAGCTCTGTCATAAAGCTTTGGCAAAATCTCATAATTTCTTGATCTGATTTACCTTTTGGATCAAAATCACTACCACCTTTTCCTCCACCCATAGGAAGACCTGTTAATGAATTTTTGAAAATTTGTTCAAAACCTAAGAATTTAATGACACCAAGATTTACTGATGGATGGAAACGAAGACCACCTTTGTAAGGCCCTATTGCACTGTTAAATTGTACACGATATCCACGATTTACTTGTACTTTACCTGCATCATCTACCCAGGAAACCCTAAAGATAATAACACGTTCAGGTTCAACCATACGCTCAAAGATTCCTGCATCTATATATTTAGGATTTTTTTCTGCTACTGGTTCCATACAAAGTAATACTTCGTGAACCGCTTGATGAAATTCTGGTTGTGCTGGATGATTTGCAATAACTCGTTCCATTAAATCTGTCATATAAGCTGTGCGAAATGCCATAATTTTATCCCCCTATAATTTAAATTAGTTAGTTATGTAAAAGACCATTTTTATATAGTAGTATATTATCATATTCATAGAAAAATGCAAGTTAAAAATTATATATTTCATATTTTTGTATATTCATGACTATAACCTCGGGAATTTTTTATACTTTTTCGCTTATCCTGCAAGAATATATATACATAGGTTCAAATTTTAAGTTTTAAAAAAGAGATACTGAACTATTTTATTAGTATTTCAATAGTTCAATACCTCTTCTAACACTTTTTTGATTAGTATTTTATGGTGTCTCACTCATGGATGACAATCATTGTATCACTTGGGAGGTTTTCATAGAGCCACATAGCATCTTCTTCACGCATGACAATATCACCTTTAGTTTGTCCTTCACCTAAACGATTAAGAACATCCATCTTAATATGCCAATATTCATCGCGTGTCATACCGTGAATACGTATTTGCTCTGAGAGCATAATCCAGTAATTACCGCCTTCTAAATGTTCCTCTGAAAAATATTTATCTCCCTTTGATTGTACATAAAATGTTCCTTTTGTAGTTGGTGTTTTCTCACTTCCACCTGAACATTGAATATTTTTTACCACTTGAGAGCCTTGATAAACTATCATTTCTTGATTTTTCCCTAATTTGATTTCCGCCCAATAACGGTCTCCTGCCAAGGGTTGTGTTGTAAAATGAATGGCAAAAGGATCACTCTTTTCCCCTGATGCCGCTTCAATTTGTATGTTGCCCTTATAGATTTTGTCTGGAGTTAGTAGCTCTTTTGGATAAAACTCTGCTCGGTATTCAGATTTCAGCTTTCCAACTAATGTCTCATCACCTAACTGCAAATAAGCTGCTGTCATAGGCGTCTTACTTGCAACACTAATTCGAGGATACAGTCCTACCCACTTACTTCCAACATTAGGAGACACTGTATCAATCTGAGGTTTAATATCTGTATGTAAAACAACTTTTTGATTTTCTGCCAACATCACATTAGATTGAGATGGCATTCCTTTTTTAAAGGTTAATATGTACTTATGATCATTTTCTAATGGCTTTTTAGGCGTAAAATTAAAGCGAGTATAGTCTGTAATATTTTTACCATCTTGTGTATACTGTACAGGCTCAATAATAAAGTCTGCATCTGAAGATAAGAAGCGATGAATAACATCTTTATTCATCGGTGTGTTAAATTGTACTTCAAAAGACTGAGTGGTTGCAATGAGAATTTCATCCACCGGAGAAACAATTTGAATATCACTTTGGAACTGGATAGGAATGGTTGCTTGTTTAGTCATTCCACTATACTTAGTAGGCGCATGATCAATAATGAGATAGATTTTTTGTCCACGTACATCTCCTTCTTCAGTAAGCTGGAGTTTACAAACTTGTGGGCTTACCCAATCTACCTTGCATCCAAACTCTTCTGCATATCCTAATTGATTTTTAACTTTAATCGTATCTTTAAAACCTTCTTTATCCATAGGGAATAGGAAATTAATTGTGACGGTTGCACCCGCTTCATCTACTTCTACCCAATGAAAGTTTAAATCTCGCACGACGAATAGTGCAAGCGTTAATAACACTAGCGTTAAAGCGCTTAAAAATAGTGTTTTACTTGGCTTCATCCTCTCACCTCACATAACTTTCTAGATTTATATATATGTAAGAGAGCGGACAAACATACCAGATTTGTGGACAAGAAAATAAGGATTGTAAAAAACAAAAAAGCACCTCCTAAGAGATGCTTTAAGTAAATGCCCAGAGCCGGAATCGAACCAGCGACACGAGGATTTTCAGTCCTCTGCTCTACCGACTGAGCTATCTGGGCATAAGTGGAGGGAGAAGGATTCGAACCTTCGAAGGCGGTGCCAACAGATTTACAGTCTGCCCCCTTTGGCCACTCGGGAACCCCTCCATATCAACTTAATCAATAT